>NZ_JBICHO010000072.1:0-2913 GCF_043100905.1 Rhodopirellula sp. JB055
GAGGGACCGCATGCCATCGCAACGAGCCGGTGGGTCCCTCGCTGACGCGTCGGGTTGTGAACTCGAGCAAGTCAACAAACCGCTCTGAGTTGGAAACTCGCCCAACGGAACAATGGAGACAACTGTTCTGCACTTCTCACACTCGCCTTTGGCGGAGCCAGAGTAGAACAGTTGTCCTCAACTGTTCGCGTGCTGGGGTGGAATCGTCGAGTGGCTTGACGCGATCGCGGGTGAGTTTCGACGCAGAGGCGGGGAGTCGCGGAGACGCAGAGGAGCGTTCAGCCAGAGTAGAACAGTTGTCCTCAACTGTTCGCGTGTCGGGGTGGAATCGTCGAGCCGCCTGACGCGATCGCCAGAGAGCTTGACGCAGGGGCGGGGAGTCGCGGAGACGCAGAGGAGCGGTCAAGCAGAGTAGAACAGTTGTCCTCAACTGTTCGCGTGCTGGCGTGGAATCGTCGAGCCGTCTGACGCGATCGCGGGAGAGCTTGACGCAGAGGCTGCCGAGTGCCTGTCGCTTGCATCACAACCCGACGCGTTAGCGAGGGACCACGCACCATCGCAATGAGCCGGTGGGTCCCTCGCTGACGCGTCGGGTTGCGAGAAAAACGCAACTTCAAAACGGCGTCTGCGTTCCAACCGGACGTCGAGCACGAGCACGAGCACGAGATGCGAGATGCGAGACTCCATCTCAACAAGCACGCCCCCCACCGCACGCACACGATCCCCCTGTGGCTCTGAGCCCCTGAGCCCCTTTCACACTTCCTTCCCCTTAAACCACCAACAAATAACACGCCACGAACAAGACCGCGTGGGCGATCAAACACATTGCCGCAGCCACGATTCGCGATGAAAACATCCCCAGGATCGACAGGCCGCATCCCAGTCCCGTGACCAGGATTCCACCTGCTGGGAACAACCGCCAGCACGCCAGCGAAAACACCAACACGATCAGCGACGCCAGCACGCTTGCTTGCAACACCCCCGACTCGGGCACCCACACCTCTTCCTGGAACATTGGCGTCACCACCGCCATCGCTGGCCGGTCCGTCCCCGACGCAAACGGGTTGCCCCGCCGGACCGGGCTCTCCCCGTTCCCCGACTCGTTCGCGTCGTTCATCGGCGACGAGGTGGCTGGGTCCACGGATGGATCCGAAGCGTTCGTCAAAGGATTCAGTTCGCTCATCGAAACACAGACACCCAGAGGCAGAAAAATTCACGGCAAATATTCGCTTGGAATGCCAGATGCAGGGTGGTTAATCCTTGTTCATCTTTCCGAGCCGCAGTTATTCTATACGTACCGCTCGCCGCCGCCCAATGAGGTTTCTTATCTGCACCATGACGCCGCCCATCGCTTCCCCAACTCGTTCGTTTTCCAACTCTCAGCCTCGTTCGTGGCGTCCGTCGAGGCTTGCTGCTCGATTCGCTCGCGGGTTGTCCGCCGCTGGTCTCGTCCTCGGCAGTTTTGCGTTCGCCTGCCTACCGTTTGAACACGCCTTCGTTCGCTCCGCCAACGCGGCCGAACCAGCCGCCGAATCGGTCTCCTCGAGCAAACCCGAACCTCTGACACCGCAGATCGCCGAAGCCTCGGACGAAGCCGCCCAAGCCATGGCCGGATTCAAAATCCCAGAAGGCTGGAAAATCGAACTCTTCGCGGCCGAACCCAACGTCGCCAACATCGTCGCGTTCACCGTCGATCCGCAAGGTCGCGTGTACGTTTGCGAAAGCTTTCGCCAAAACCGAGGTGTGACCGACAACCGCGGCCACGACGACGAATGGTTGCTGGCCGACCTCTCCGCAGAGACCGTTCAAGACCGGATCGACTATCACAAACGCTTGCTCGGCGAAGCCGCGATCACCTACGCCCAACACGACGATCGCATTCGCCGCTTGGTCGACACCGATGGCGATGGAGTGGCCGATGAAGTCACCGTGGTCGCCGACGGATTCAACGGGCTCGAAGAAGGCACCGGCGCTGGGATCTTGGTCCACGGTTCCGACATCTACTACACCTGCATCCCCAAACTTTGGAAACTGTCCGATGCCGATGACGACGGTGTCGCGGAAGAATCGCAAGTCCTCTCGGATGGTTACGGCGTTCGAGTCGCTTTCCGCGGACACGACATGCACGGCCTGATCCGTGGCTACGATGGACGACTGTATTTTTCAATCGGTGACCGCGGCTATCACGTCACCACCCCCGAAGGCAAACTGCTCTCCAACCCGGCTGTCGGTGCCGTCTTCAGATGTGAGATGGATGGCAGCAACTTAGAAATCTACTGCAACGGTTTGCGGAACCCGCAGGAGTTGGCCTTCAACGACATCGGCGACTGGTTCACCGTCGACAACAACTCCGACAGCGGCGACAAAGCCCGCTTGGTTCATCTGCTCAAAGGAGGCGACACGGGATGGCGGATGCATTACCAATACCTTCCCGATCGTGGCCCCTTCAATCGACTCAAGATCTGGGAACCGCACCACAACGAACAACCGGCTCACCTGGTTCCACCGATCATCAACTTCACCGATGGTCCATCAGGGCTGGCGTTCTATCCCGGCACCGGATTCGGCGACCAACTCAACAATCAATTCTTAATCTGTGACTTCCGAGGCGGTCCCTCCAACAGTGGCATCCGCTCGTTCACCGTCGATCCAGATGGTGCCTTCTACAAAATGGGCGCTAGCGATCAACCGATTTGGAACGTCCTCGCCACTGACCTTGCCTTCACACCATCCGGCGATCTGCTGGTCAGTGACTGGGTCGATGGTTGGGACGGGATCGGCAAAGGTCGCTTGTACAAACTCAGCGACCCTGCCCAACAAGATTCAGACATCGTCACGGAAGTCCAGGAACTGCTCAGCGGTGACCTGTCCGCGGCGTCCATCGCAGACTTGACCGCGCAACTCCGCCACATC
>NZ_JBICHO010000073.1:0-9334 GCF_043100905.1 Rhodopirellula sp. JB055
TTGCCACAGAGCTATTACAAAAAGGTTTGGAACAAGCAACAACTCGAAGCCAACCCGGACCAAACCGCCGAAGACATCAAACCGATGGAAACCGCGGACCTGGTCGCTCTCAAAGAGCAAACGGAAACCGAAATCCAACAAGCCGTCACGGCATTGCTGCCAGATGTCGCAGCAGGTGAAGACCGATTCCCGCTGGTGCAAGTCTGGGACTACATCGATCTGCCCGAACCCGACATGGAATCGCCTGCCACCACCGCGATCGCTCTGTCGTGGTTGTCGGATTCATGGCAAACGTTGGCCATGCTGGGACTGGCCGCCGCTGCACTCTTGATTGCTCGCAGCAGCGTCAAATCGCTCAGCGGCAATGCAGACCCGACCGATTTCAAAGAAGGGTTCGGATTGGAACTTCCGTCTCCGCCAATTGCGGTTGAAGAGCAAACCGAAAAAGTGGAGGCGATGGAAATTACCGGCGGTTCCCTCAAAGACGAATTGGTCGCCTTGGTGGAGGACAACCCCGAGGTTGCCGCCAACGTGATTCGTAGCTGGGTCGGCGAAGCCGCCTGATCAAACTGCTTTCACATCCAAACCAGGTCACTCAGCACACTTCACTTCAGCTCTTCAGTTCCCGCAACTGGCACAACCGCAGTTTGCTACTGGACCAGGAGCATGACCGCCGGTCCTACAGTTGCCCGTTTGGCAACCTCCGTGTTGACTTCCCACGCAATCACAATTTTCCAACACGTGAGGGCTCTTGTTGCGGCAACGATTGCGAGTCTCCTCTGCATACCCAGCCCAAATGCCTGAGTACGAAGGTCGGCTGCGGAAGTATTCCAACATCGTGCTGGGCGGTGGCAACGCGGGTGCACGGTGAGGACGACATTCGCTCAAGCCAACTGGGCGACAAGTCTGACAACCTTCGACGATTTCGCCGCAGGTATTGCAGCCCTTGCTACCCAGACCTTTGAGCTTGCTTCCCAAACCACATGATTGGCAAGACTGGCAACCAGGTTCAACCAACTCACCGCACGAGTCGCACCCGGCTCCGAATCGTTTGGGCCATCGAATCTTTGGACCGCAAGTCTTGCAGGACGGGTTCTTGCATGGCCCGGCGGAATCGCACCCACCGCAATCCACCGTTCCCGGCGTCACCACGTAGGGGTTCACCGTTGCAACGGGTTGGTGCGGGTAATTCGCCACCGGACCGGGCGTCGGCTGAACCTGCATCGCGGGCTGGGCCGCATGACTCAGGACCAACGACTCATCGGCGCCTTGTTCCGCAGAAGCGTCCTGCGTCCAAGTTCCCAACAGGGAGTCCAAATCCGCATAGACATTCGTGGCAACCAACGAAATGGTCATCACAGAAAAGAAAGTGAAGAGCGAACGCGACATGGAAAATCCCTTGGAACTGGAAACCAATCAAACCGGCTGGCTTCGGTGTGATCGGCTATTCCCCCGGTATCACGTCGAACGTTTTTTTAGATCTCGCGCAGTCCTCACATTCGTTTCAGACTGATTAGGATCTGTACGTCCAAGAACGGGCAGCAAATTTCGCTTGTTTTGCTCGTTGACGGCCCGCTCCGGTTTCGCAAAGCTTGGTAACATCCGTCCATGGTCTCCTCTTCAATCTATCTTAAAAAACCGAATGACCGCACTGGATAAACAACGCCGCAAGAAACTCCAAGCTGTCGTTGACAAGGACTACGCCTACCGCTCGTACTACGACGACGACATCGAAGTCAAAAGCACCGGACGTTGCGGCTTTGGCGTGTACGCGGCCCGGCAGTTTCAACCTGGTGAGTTGGTGTTCGAAGTCACCGGCCAATTGATCAATAAAAAACACTACGAAGGTAGTGAATACGTGATGGACCTGGACGAAGACTGGTACCTCGAACCCAGCACACCGGGCGCCTTCATGAATCACTCCTGCAGCCCTAACTGTGAATTGGTTCAGTTGACCGATTTCTCTTTGGGCGTCGTCGCGATCTGCAACATCGAGGCCGAAACCGAAATCACCTTCGACTATGCCTGGGAAGCCTTTGATTGGAATCCCAAGTGCCAGTGCGGTGCTCGCAATTGTCGCGGCTGGGTTGTCTCGGAAGCCGAAGTCAAAAAGATGAAGCGTCTGGCCAAAGGACGGAAGAAAAAACCTCGTTGATCCATTGCATGGCGAAACGCTGAACCCAAGTCACGTTGTCCCGCAAAGAGAATTGCACTGATGGCGACTGGATTCACGGGGCAAAGGGGTTAACCTGGGAATCAGCTTCTTCTGCTTTGCCGCCTTTGACTCTCCCGCCGTGTCGCTGATCTACCTCGATTTCAATCGCACCACACCGATGGCCCCTTCGGTGATCGAGGCAATGCAGCCGTACTGGTCGACGCACTTCATGCTTCCGACCCAATCGCACGTCCACGCTTCTGCGGTTAGCGAAGCGATGGAAGGTGCCCGCGAGTCGGTTGCCTTTCTGATCGGCTGTGAACCCTTCGAACTGGTCTACACCAATGGCGTAACCGAAGCCCACAACCTGGAACTCCAAGGCGCGGCAGAATTCGACCGCACACCCGATCCGCTGGACGGGCCTCCTCATGTGCTCATCGGCAACGTCGAACACGATGCCGTCATGCAAGCTGGCCTGCAACTCGGGCGGCTTGGATGGGACGTCGAATTGGTTCCCTGTGATGAACAAGGGATCGTCAGTGCCGATGAATTTGAAAAACGATTTCGTGAATCGACCCAAATGGTCTGCCTGCAATTGGCCAACCATGTGCTCGGCACCATTCAACCGATTCGCGAATTGGCGGACCGCTGCCACAACCAAGGCATTCGCGTCCACTGCGATGCAACCACCGCTGCCGGAAAGATTCCCGTCGATGTGACGCAACTCCGCGTCGACTCGTTGGCACTCAGTGCTCACAAAATGTACGGCCCCAAAGGTGTCGGAGCCCTGTTTGTCCGCCGCGGTCTCGAACTGAAACCCATTTTGTTCGGCGAGAGTCGTGAAATGGGGCTGCGAGCGGGCAGTGAGAATATCCCCGGAATCGTTGGATTTGGATCCGCCGCATCAATGGCAAGCCGCTGCGTTGACGAAGCCTACTCCACGCTCGCGGAACTGCGCCAGCGTCTGATCGATGGTCTGCGCAGCAACTTGGGCGACCGAATCCAAAGTCTCGCCGAGCATGTCGAAGGACTGCCCAACACCATCACTGTCCAGATGCCAGCGGAAGCCAAACGCATTCAAAAGGCGGCCCGGCATTTGGTCGCGGGCTTGGCTCAGTCAGAATCGCCGCCTGACGAGATGACTCGCGTTCTTCGCGCCATTGGACGCACCGAAAAAGAAGTCGGTCGCGCCATTCGCGTGTCGGTGGGATGGACCACCAGCCGCGAACAAATCGACCGGGCCGTCAACCTCTTGGCGGAAGCCGCTGACTACTCCTCGACGTGATGATATACGGACGACGGTTCGACTCAATATGCGATGGCAAACAAAAAACGGCTCGCATCCAAAACTGAATGCGAGCCGTTTGTGATTTCAAAATCCACGGGACGGTGAATCACCGTCCCGTGAAAGAAGGATTAGCGATCACTGACCACAGTTGGTGCAACCAGCACCGGTTTGCATCACGGGAGCAGCAGGAGCTGCTTCGTAGCTAACAGGTGCAGCAGCAGCCGATCCGCAAGAGGTGCAACCAGCACCAGCGGAAACGCCAGCACCGTAAGCAGCCGACGAGCTGTAGACAGGAACTTGAACCGTCGTTGGAACTTGCTTGCAAACTTGAACTTGCACTTCCTTCATTGTTTGCACAGGAACGCAAACGCTGTAGGTTTCTGGCACTTCTTCGGTGACGGTGTCATAGACAGTCACGTTGTAAGTGCGAGTGCGAGTTTCAGGAACGTTCACGGTGTAAGCAACTTCGCGGGTGCGTTGTTGCGTTTCCATGCGGGTCTTGTTGACCGTCCGAGTACGCTCTTCGCTGGTCATGGTCGTTTGAGGAACCATGCGGGTGCGAGTTTCCATGCGAGTCTTAGTCACAGGAACCGTACGAGTACGAGTTTCCAAACGAGTCTTCGTCACTGGAATCGACTTGGTGCGAGTTTCAGTGCGGTACTTCGTGACGGTGTAGTCGCGAGTACGTTCTTCTTGACGGCATTTCTGAACCGTGATCGTACGGGTACGTTCTTCGGTCGTCATCGTGGTGTAAGGAACCGTACGAGTACGGGTTTCAGTACGACACTTGGTGACAGGAACGGTACGAGTGCGAGTTTCGGTCTTCATGGTCGTCACAGGAACTTCGCGGGTGCGAGTTTCCAAGCGAGTCTTTTGAACAGGCACTTCGCGAGTTTTCGTTTCGGTGCGGTACTTGGTGACGGTGTAGTCACGAGTACGTTGTTCTTGACGGCACTTTTGAACCTGAACGGTACGAGTGCGAGTCTCGGTTTGGTACTTGGTCACGTTGACCATACGCTCACGAGTTTCGGTGCGGCACTTGGTGACAGGAACCGTACGAGTTTGCGTTTGCGTGGTGTACGAGGTCGTCGTGTAGGTGTAAGGAACCTGTTGTGTTTGACGCTGGTACGAGGTGGTTGGAACTTCTTCCGTCACCAAGTTAGGAACGTAAACGCGACGATACGAAACAGTTGGTCCGCAAGCCGAACCAGCCGAAGCCGAACCGCCACCGACAACTCCACTGCATCCGCCGCCACAAGCCGACGAACCACATCCGCCACCGCAACTGCTGGTGCAAGGCGAGCTCGAAGCACAGCCACTTGCACATCCGCCACCACAATCCGACGAGCCACAACCTGAACCGGCTGCGTAGATGCCTGCACCGCTACCGTAAGCTGCTGCACCGCCGGAAACGACGGCTTGGCATTGGTAGCTGCCCATGTCTTTCGTAACGGTACGCATGGTGGTCACGGGGACGCACTTGGTAACGGTACGATAAGCAGTCTTGGTTTCTTGAACAGGAACGCGAACGGTGTAGGTTTGTTCAACGTTTTCGGTGTAAGGGACGTTGACCGTGTAAGTCTGAGCAACTTGCTCCGTCACAGGAACACTGACCGTGTAAGGCTGTTCAACGGTTTCGGTGTAAGGAACGTTGACCGTGTAGGTCTGCGTTTTGGTTTCGGTGTAAGGGACCTGAACCGTGTAGGTCTGGGTGACCGTGTCGGTGTAAGGAACGCAAACTTGGTAAGTCTGGGTTTGCGTGCTCGTGACAGGAACTTGAACCGTGTAGCTTTGTTCCACTTCTTCGGTGTAAGGAACCGACACTTGGTAGGTTTCTTCACGCGTTTGCTGAACAGGAACTTGAACCGTGTAGGTTTGCTCTTGTTGCTCAGTGTAGGGAACGTTGACCGTGTAGGTCTGCGTCTTGGTTTCGGTGTAAGGAACTTGAACCGTGTAAGTTTGCTCGAGTTGCTCGGTGTACGGCACGCAAACTTGGTACGACTGTTCCACGTTTTCCGTGTAGGGAACCGACACTTGGTAAGACTGTTCGACTTCCGTCGTCACAGGAACCTGAACCGTGTAGGTTTCTTCTTCGGTGTAAGGAACTGCGACTTGAACGTCGTAGGTTTCCGTACGAGTTTGAGTTTGCGGCACGTTGACCGTGTACTCTTGTTCGCGAGTTTCAACGCGAGCGACTTGCTTGGTCACGCTACGCATGCGAGTTTGCGTTTGACGCTGATACGTGGTGGTTGGAACCATCCGAGTCTCAGTCACGTACTGAGAACGCATTACCGTTTGCGTTTGATAGGAAACGGTTGGGCCGCAAGCACCCGCACCAACACTGCTAGCACCGGCATAGCCGCCGCCCATGACTGTGGCACCACCGCCATCGGAGACGCAACCGCCACCGCTAGCACATCCACCACAATCTCCGCATCCTGCGTAGACATTCACAGCGAACAACATCGCCGCTGTCAGTCCAAGAAACATCCGTAATACGTTCGATCTCATCAAAAACCTCCAAAACGCTCACAGCCAGTGAGGCAACAGAAGAAACACGGGTAAGCTTTAACGGCTGCGTACTCTGGGCGAACAACGCCCGTTACCCCAAAATGTAGGTACCAGGTAAGCAGTGTCAACAATGCGGGCAATCAATCAGACCGATTAAAGCTTAGTTTTTGTTCAGTCGTCCCGGAAACACAGACGTTCCGGAATCGATGCAGTGAGAGTAAGCGTGAAACTGACATCAAACGCGCACTGCGTTAGGAAATTTCACGAAACTCTCTCAATCCGATCATTCCATCTCGCCGATTGTCTCGCACGCGAGGAATTCGCATTCGCACCCGCCGATTGATTCCTGCGTAGAATACGGGTGGGAAATGAAACCCAGAGGAATTCTTCAAAAATTCCGGGGATGTGGTTCCCAAACCGGGCGTGAAAGACGACGTTACTGAAACACTGTTCGCACGACCCGGCTAACGGTCAAGATTGAAACCGGGGGGAGGTAAGATCATGCCAAAGGTCATCTGTGTCGGCGCCTCAAGTTCGCCTCCGGATCGATCCTCGCTGCCAGAAGCGTTGTTGTCTCAAGGCACTTCCGCTGAAGGTGCGCTCGAACCATCCATTGAATGGGTGTTTTGCGAATCCATTGTGGATGCGTTTCCACTGCTCGAAGAAGAAGATGTCGCTGGGATCTGGATGGATCGAACCAGCCTACCGCAGACATCCGAAATTCGTGGCATGATGCAAAGCGGCCTGATGCTCCGCGACATGCCCGAAGGTGTCGCGCTGCTGGACGCTGACCTGCATGTGATCTGGGCCAACCACCGTCTGCTGCAGTGGGCAGGCCGACCGGCTGGCACACCGCTGGGGATGACGTTCTACGAACTGTTGCACAACCCTGAGATCATGGGCCCTGATTTCTGTCCCTTCCACACCGCCCTGGCAACCGGCGACGAGAGCAGTTCGACCCTCCACAGCGTCGACAACCAGTACTTCCAAGTTCACGCCGCCCCCGTCCGATCCGCCGAATCGCCTCGCAATCTGATCGTCACCGTCGGCGAGATCACCGACGAGATTCTTCAACAACAAAAACTGGCGGCAATCCACCAAGCCGGGCGAGAGCTCGCAGACCTGCGGCCCAATGAAATTTTCATGATGGAGGTCGATGACCGTATCGATCTCTTGAAGGACAACATTCAGCACTACCTGCGCGATCTTTTGAACTTCGAAGTCATCGAAATTCGCGTGCTCGAACAAACCACCGGCGACCTGATTCCGCTGCTCAGCGTCGGTATCGACGAAGAGGCCTCCGACCGTCGCCTGTCTGCTCATCCGCGTGAAAACGGGATCACCGGGTACGTGGCTGCCAGCGGTGTCAGTTACGTTTGCCACGATGTCCAAAACGACCCGCTGTTCATCCCGGGTGTCGCAGACGCCCGAAGTTCATTGACTGTGCCGCTGGTCCTTCACGACCAAGTCCTGGGCACGATCAACGTTGAAAGCCCCGACGTGGCAGCTTTCAGCGACAGTGATTTGCAGTTCTTGGAAATCTTTGCTCGCGACATCGCGTTTGCCCTGAACACGCTGGAATTGCTGGTCGCACAAAAGGCCAACACGGCCCAGCAAAGCTGCGACGCGATTCACAGCGCCGTTGCTCTGCCCGTTGACGCGATCCTCAACGATGCCGTCCACGTCATGGAAGGCTATATCGGGCACAGCCCCGAGGTGATGGACCGGTTGCGGCGAATCCTGCAAAACTCACGCGACATCAAACGAACGATTCAGCAAATCGGTCAAAAGATGACGCCACTCGAAGCCGTCCCTGCGGACGAAAAACTTGACCAAAACGCGATCCTTCGCGGCCGCCGAATCCTGGTCGTTGACGACGACGAACAGGTCCGAGAAGACGCCCACCAGTTGCTCGAACGATACGGCTGCGTCGTTGAAACCGCCCATGAGGGCGATGAAGCGGTTCTGATGGTTCGCCGAAGCGCCGGCGATGACAGTTACGACGCGATCATCAGCGACATCAAACTGCCCGATTACAGCGGGTACCAATTGATGCTGCGACTCGAAAAGGTCATGGCGCACGTGCCGATGATTTTGATGACGGGATTCGGCTACGACCCGGGCCACTCGATCGTGAAGGCCAAGCAAAATGGGCTGCACCCCAAGGCGGTTCTCTTCAAACCGTTCCGCTTGGATCAACTGATCGATGTGCTGAAAACGGTGATCGAAGCCAACCCCAACGTCCAAGATCCCCCCGGCCAAACGCCGGACGGCACTCCTTCCAGCGACGAGGACCCCGACGCCGCACGGACCGCATCCGGCGGAACGAAGAACTCCATTTGCTGAGTTCGTTTGCGAACCAAGTGCCCGCCTCGCTCAGGATCGCTGGCTCCAAACGCGACATCACTTCCATCAAAAAACAAACGGCTTGGTGCAATCACCAAGCCGTTTGTCGTTTCAACATTTATGTGATCGAGCGTGCTCTTTCAAAGCCCGCCCGTCATCGGATCAGGCGGGAAGTGGAGCAGCTTCGGCCAATTCAGCCAACTTTTCCGCTCCCACGCGATCGCAGAACGTACCAAGCGATTCGCCTTCTTCGCGGTTGGCTTTGAACGCGGCGAAGATTCCCGTCAGCTCCGCGGTCACGTCTTCGTCCTTGACCTGATCCTTGTAGATGTAAGCCAAGCGATTGCCCAACCATCCACCACCAGCGAACAGCGTGTATTTCCCAACAGCACGCCCCACCAACGCCAGGTCCGCGTTGTAAGGACGAGCACAACCATTCGGGCAACCAGTCATCCGAATCGTGAACCGCTCATTGCTGAGGCCCAGCTTGGCCAAAGGCTCTTCGATCGAGTCGATGATGCTTGGCAAACGACGCTCGGACTCCGTGATGGCCAAACCACAGGTCGGCAACGCGACGCAGGCGATCGACCAGCGACGCACTGTGCTGGTTTCTTCCGTGGTGCGAAGACCGTGTGACTTCAGGATCTCGATCAGTTCTTCCTTCTCGGAAGGATCGATGTCGCAGAAGATCATGCTCTGGTGGCTGGTCAACCGAATTTCGCGATTGAATCGAGCGCAGACCGCTCGAATCGCAGCTTTCAATTGCCGCTCTTCATTGTCGTACAAGCGACCGTTTTCGATGTTCAGCCCGTAAGACAACTTACCGTCGCCCTGTTCTTGCCATCCCATGTGGTCGTCGAACTCGTGCACGTCGTCTTCGGTGCAATCCGCCAGAGGACCACCGAACACCTTCTCAACTTCGGCACGGAATTTCTCAATGCCCCAATCGGCGATCAGGTACTTCAGGCGAGCGACTTTTCGGTCGCTGCGGTTGCCGTTGTCACGCTGCACGATGACCACGGCTTTGGCCACCT
>NZ_JBICHO010000074.1:0-6360 GCF_043100905.1 Rhodopirellula sp. JB055
TTCGCGTGGTCGATTTGGAGGTCCCGCGTCGCGTTTACCCCGGTGACAAATTTGTGGTCGCATCGGTGTTGCAGGCCACTGGGACCGCTCCATTGGAAGTCGATGTGGAATTAGTCGACGCACTCGACGCCGGCGACGGAAGTTCCGCCGGTGAACCTGGGGATTCGGCCGCAGTATCCAGTTTGCCAGGCGGTGTAGTCTTGGAAACTCAACGTGTCAAGTTGGAACCCGACGCGACACTCACGGACATTCGCTTCGAGATCGAGCCACAAACCGTCGGTCGTCGGCGATTGGCGGTTCGGGGCGTGGCCCCTGCTGAAGATCGCAACGCAACCGACAACATGCAAACGGCTCGCTATGAAGTGGTCGCTCGCAAGTTACGCGTGTTGGCGATTGCCGGTGGGCCAACACGGGAATATCGCTTCGTGCGGAACCTGTTGTATCGCGATGAGTCGGTGCAGCTTGATGTCTGGTTGCAGACTGGGGGCAAGGGAATGAGCCAGGACGCGGACGAGTTGTTGGCCCGGTTCCCTGAAACGGCGGAAGAGTTGTTTGACTACGACGCGGTGGTGATGTTCGATCCCGATTGGTCGGCGATTGATTCCGCTTCGCTTGATTTGATGGATCGTTTTTTGACTCAGCAGGCAGGTGGTTTGGTCTTGGTGGCCGGCCCGGTTTTCCACCCAAAGATTTCAGGCGATCGATCTGACTCGCGGTCCAGTCAAATCGGTGCTTTCTTTCCCGTTAACTTGGCAACTCGTGGTCCGTTGCTTGGTGGTGGTCGCCAAGGCGGTTCCGAGGCCTGGCCGTTGCAGTTCACGCCGGAATCATCCCAGGCTGAGTTTCTCTGGGTGGCGGATTCGCCCGAAGAGAGCTTTGAAATCTGGGAGGAATACGGTGGCTTCTACGATTACGTTGGCGTCAAAAGCGCGAAGCCCGGTGCCAAGGTCTACGCTTACTTTTCGGACCCGACGACGGAAGTCAGCGGCAGTTTGCCGATCTTCATGGCGAGCCAGTTTTATGGTGCTGGTCGAGTTTTCTTCCAGGGCAGTGGCGAAGTGTGGCGGTTGCGTGCCGCCGGCGATCGTTACTTCGACAGCTACTACACAAAACTGATTCGCTGGGTCAGCGAGGGTCGGTTGTTGCGAGACAGCAATCGCGGCGTGTTGTTGGTGGACTCTGATCGAGCCATGGTGGGACAGAACATCACGCTTCGAGCCGTCTTGGTTGACGACCAGTTTCAACCGCTGACGGAACCGTTCGTGACCGCGAAATTGTTGGCTCCCGACGGCAAGATCAAGGATCTCAAGCTGACCCCGGCCGCGGATTCGCCACGCGGTGGCACGTACACCGGCAACTTTGTCGCGACCAAAAGTGGTGGCTACGAGATTCAATTGGCCGTCGGTGACGCTTTGGATGAACAACTTCTTCGCCAAAGTGTGCAGGTTCGCTTGCCGACCAGTGAGCTGGAACGACCACGTCGAGCTGACGATGAATTGATGAACTTGGCGTCGGCGACCCGCGGGGAATATGTTCCAGTGGATGAGTCGACGTCGATGAGCGATGTTCAAGCGACGTTGTCCGAGGCCATCGTCCCGCAATCGCAAGTCACGTTGTTGGCTGGCACGCCGGACTCAGCGTTCACGCTGCGTCGCAACGCCGTGCTGATGTGGTTGATCGCATCCGTGCTGACCTTTGAATGGGTGACACGTCGTCTGCATCGTCTGGCTTAGCCGCTCGTTCATCCAGTGGTCGGGCAAAGCGAGACGTCAGGGTTTTTCGTAGTGGACGAGGCGACGAGTCCTTGGTCTTGACGCCAGTTCGAGACTCGTCGAGCCGTCAAACGCGATCGCGAGAGAGTTCGGGCGTGAGGCTGCCGAGTGGCCCTGTTGCTTGCATCCTAGCCCGACGCGTCCGTTCTGAAGTTGCGCTTTTACTTGAGGCATTGGTTTTTCCTAACCCGACGCGTCAGCGAGGGACCGCGTGCCATCGCAACGAGTCGGTGGGGCCCTCGCTAACGCTTCGGGGTGTGAACTCGAGCAAGTCGACAAACCGCTCGTCGTTGGCGACTGGTCCGGCGGAACAATGGAGACAATTGTTCTACACTTGTCACACTCGCCTTTGGCGGAGCCAGAGTAGAACAGTTGTCCCCAACTGTTCGCGTGTCGGGGTGGAACTGTCGAGCCGTCTAACGCGATCGCGGGAAAGCTTGACGCAGAGGCGGGGAGTCGCGGAGACGCAGAGGAGCGTTCAAACAGAGTAGAACAGTTGTCCTCAACTGTTCGCGTGCTGGGGTGGAACTGTCTAGCCGTCAAACGCGATCGCGAGAGAGTTCGGGCGTGCGGCCGCCGAGTGCCCAATCGCTTGCATCCTCACCCGGCGCGTCCGTATTGAAGTTGCGCTTTTACGTGAGGCATTGGTTTTTTCCTCACCCGACTCGTCAGCGAGGGACCGCGTGCCATTGCAACGAGCCGGTGGGTCCCTCGCTGACGCTTCGGGTTGTGAACTCGAGCAAGTCGACAAACTGCTTCTCGTTGGCGACTGGCCCGTCGAGCCAATGCAGGCAATTGGTCACGGCCTGTGTATCGATCACGCCTGAGAACTGCCATTTTTTCACGCGTCGCGAGCGAGACGTCAAAAAGCTATGATTGTCGGTTGAGTTTCTCTTCTCTTTGATGATCACCATGACGCAGACGCAACGAAAAATCTTGATCACCGGCGGTGCCGGCAACGTCGGCGGATCGTTGGCGTGCCGATTGGCCGAATCGCCTGACAACGAAGTCGTCGTGGTCGACAACTTGGTCACTGGAGATCGTTCCAAGTTGCCTCCCGCATCGGCAACCAACGTTCGGTTCATCAAAGCCGACGTGAACCGACTGGATGATCTGTCGCCAATCATGACGGCCACACGCTTCGATGCGGTGTTCCACTACGCGGCGCTGGTGGGTGTTCAGCGGACGTTGGCCAACCCCGTCGCGGTGTTGGAAGACATCGATGGGATCCGGAATGTGTTGTCGCTTTCCAAAAACACGGGCGTCGGTCGCGTGTTTTACGCCAGCAGCAGTGAGGTTTATGGCGAACCGGTGGAGATGCCGCAACACGAGCAGACCACGCCACTGAATTCGCGGTTGCCTTACGCCATCATCAAGAATCTAGGCGAGTCGTACTTTCGGTCGTACCACCAAGAGTTCGGGTTGCCGTTCAACGTGTTTCGGTTTTTCAATACCTATGGGCCGAAGCAAACGACTGACTTTGTGGTGCCGAAGTTCATCGCCGCGGCGCTCGCGGGCGAGGATATTCCGGTGTACGGCGACGGGATGCAAACACGAACGTTTTGCTTTGTGGATGACAACCTGGACACGACCACTCGTGTCTTAGAGGATCCGAGTTGGGCGTGCGAAACGATCAATGTCGGGAGCGACATCGAGATGACCATCAAATCGTTGGCGGAAACGGTGATCGAAATGACCGGCAGTTCCTCCAAGGTGGTGCACTTGCCGCCGCTTCCCGAGGGCGACATGACTCGCCGTTGCCCTGACATTACCAAGATGAAAAAAATCCTGGGTCGCGAACTCACACCGCTCCGCGAGGGACTCGCCAAATTGATTGAAGCCGCGACGCAACGTTCTTCTTCTCAGGTCAAAAGCGGGTGAATACGCCACCACTTCCCGGGGACTCGTCACTTGGGCCGCCATCCGATGACTCGGGCAACTCGCGTGGTTCGGAATCCGCACGGGAGCCGATGACCGAGTCGCAGACGATCGGTGGTCAGGCTGCTGCGCGTCGGTTGTCGATGGGGGCGACGATGCCGCCGGCGGAAGTGCCCGGTGTGCGTTTGCAGCGTTTCCTCGGGGCTGGTGCGTTTGGGCAAGTCTGGGTGGGGCGTGACATCAACACCGGACGCGGTGTGGCGGTCAAGTTTTACTTGCACCGGGGCGGTGTGAACTGGTCGTTGCTCTCGCGGGAAGTCAAGAACCTGGTTCAGTTGTCGGCGGATCGACATGTGGTGCAAGTCCTCGAAGTCGGCTGGGACGCGGACCCGCCTTACTACGTGATGGAATTGATCGAAGGCGGTTCTCTGGAAGACATGCTGGTCCGGCGCGGAAGGTTGCCGGTTGCGGAAGCCGTCGATCTGTTTCGAAAGATTTTGATTGGACTGAATCATTGCCACGGCAAAGGCGTGCTGCACTGCGACATCAAGCCCGCGAATGTTTTGTTGGCCGCTGACAATGAACCGCGACTGGCTGACTTTGGTCAAAGCCGAATGTCACACGACCAAACTCCTGCCATGGGAACGCTGTTTTACATGGCGCCCGAGCAAGCCGATTTTCAATCGTCACCGGATGCGCGATGGGATGTGTATGCGGCAGGAGCAATCTTGTTTCGGATGTTGGCTGGGTCGGCACCGCACCGAGACCAAGCCTTGTTGTCTCAGTTGGATACCGCGGGATCGTTGCCGGGTCGATT
Source organism: Rhodopirellula sp. JB055 (assembly GCF_043100905.1). NCBI lineage: Bacteria > Pseudomonadati > Planctomycetota > Planctomycetia > Pirellulales > Pirellulaceae > Rhodopirellula > Rhodopirellula sp. JB055. The sequence continues at coordinate 4,468 of NZ_JBICHO010000074.1, forward strand.
GGCGCGTTATCGCGAGGCGATTGCTTTGGCGCCGCCTGCCGCGGAACAGCTTCCACGGCGAGACATCGATCGTTCACTCAAGAAAATTTTGCAGCGTTGCTTGGAGGTCAATCCAGAGTCTCGCTACAGCAACGTTCAGCAGATCTTGGACGACTTGCATCACCGTGACAAATCGCGTTCGCGGCGACCGTTGATGTTGTTGGGGATTGTTGGGCCGTTGCTGTTGATTTTGGCGACGTGTTTCTTCGGTGCACGCAGCATTGATTTGGCCACGCGAACCGCGACAAAAGAACTACGCACCGAAGCGTTTGGCAGCAACCAATTCGCGGCTCGCTTGGCCGCTCAAACGTTGGAAACGGAAATTCAACGCTACTTCGATTTGGTGCACGAGGAGGCTCAGCGAGAGAAGTTCGAAGTCCTGCTCGCCGATTTGATTGAAGGAGAAACGTCCAAACCCGTGTTGGAGCGGATTGCGTCGTCATCCAGTCCCGTCGATGCGCTCGTGCGAAAAGATGCTCTCGAAGCGAGAGATGTTTTGCTCGAGCACCCGGCTCAATTGCGTTTGGATGAATATCTCTCGGAACGTTTGGCTCAGTACCGCCAACCGTCTGAACCGGGCAAGCCTCGTCAGCGATTGGCGACGATGTTTGTAACCGACCGCGCGGGAACGATCATGACGATCGTGTATGGGAAGTCGGTTCCGAGAGAGCAGAACAGCGTTGGACGCAACTTTGCGTATCGGACTTATTACACCGGTCGCAAAGACGACTATCCGTCGACCATTCCGATGGAATCCGTGGAGCCACTTCGGCACACGCACTTGAGTTCCGCGTTTCAAAGCACCGCGACGAAGATGTGGAAGGTCGCGATCAGCACGCCGCTTTGGTTGGAAGATGGCAGCGTCGTGCTCAGCGGGCGTCGCGAGACACCGGACCGAAACCCGGACGCTGTGTTCGTGGCGACCATCAATCTGGGCGACTTCCAATTGTTGCAGCGGGCGGGGTCCGGTGACCAATCGGATGAAGACAACCCCAGCCAAGTCGCGGTGTTGGTGGAGGCTCGGGAAGGGGATCTGCGAGGGACGGTGTTGCAGCATCCCTTGATGGATCAACTGCGAGAAAAACGTCAGGCGTTCTCGGACAAGAGTTACCAGGTCGACGGCGCAACGATGGATCGATTGCTCGAAGGTGGTGACGTCGATTATCGCGACCCGATGGCCAAGGCGTCGATTGGCAACGGATTTGGTGGTGAGTGGATCGCTGCCATGGAACCAGTCACTCTGCCTCGGCCAACGCATGCGGCGCCGCCTGCGGACAGGGAGGGCGGGCGCCGCGAACAGGGTGGCTCTGATCGACGCCGGCCGCCAGGGACAGCGGGGCAAACCGATTTGCTCGTGCTGGTTCAGTATCGCTTGTCGGAAGTGCTGGGGCCGGTGGCAGAACTTCGGCGATCGTTGTTGTTCGAAGGGGCGTTCGCAATCGCATCGATCTTGGGCATGACATTGTTTCTGTGGTGGGTGGTGCGCCGAGTGACCACACAAGACGAACGTCGCGCCGCCAAAGAAGACGAGTCACCCGCTCCGCAACAAGAGCGAATCGAGACGATGACGCTGGGGTAGGGAACGCTCCAAAGAAATCTGACGCAGAGGCGGTGAGCCGCGGAGACGCAGAGGGAGAGTAGAACAGTTGTCCCCAACTGTTCGCGTGCTGGGGTGGGATCGTCGAGTGGCATGACGCGAACGCGAGCGAGCTTGACGCAGAGGCGGGGAGTCGCGGAGACGCAGAGGAGCGTTCAGCCAGAGTAGAACAGTTGTCCTCAACTGTTCGCGTGCTGGCGTGCTGGCGTGGAGTCGTCGAGTGGCGTTGCGCGATCGCGGGTGAGCTTGACGTAGAG
>NZ_JBICHO010000075.1:0-5194 GCF_043100905.1 Rhodopirellula sp. JB055
CGCTCACGCGTCGGGTTGAGAATGCTACCAAGCTCAAGTCACCCGCCGTGAAACGCACCCGTCCAAATGAGCACCGATTGCCTCGGGTACAATTGCGTGCCCTCAACATCACAACCCGACGCGTCAGTTTTGAAGTTGCGCTTTTTTCAAAACCCGAAGCGTCAGCGAGGGAAAAACGATGTTGACTTCGCCTCGCTGACGCGTCGGGTTATGAAATAACCAATGCCTCACGCAAAAGCGCAACTTCAAATCGCGTCAGCGAGGGACTCACCACCGAGCAGCATGGTCCCTCGCTCACGCGTCGGGTTGAGAATGCTACCAAGCTCGCGTCATTCGCTGTGAAACGCACCCATCCAAATGAGTGCCGATTGCCTCGGGTACAATTGCGTGCCCTCACCATCACAACCCGACGCGTCAGCGAGGGAATCACCACCAAGCAGCACGGTCCCTCGCTCACGCGTCGGGTTGGGATTTTCAGCGGGGACCGAGATCGGGATCACTTTCGACACGGTGTACGGGGCTTCCTCATGATTCCGCCGGCAGTAATTCAAGAAGCTCGCTGAGATGGTTTGCGTCGGCAGCTTGTTTGTCGTGACGCCAACGTTGGATCCGGGGAAACCGAGTCGCGATGCCGCTTTTGTGTCGTGAACTGCGTTGCAGCCCCTCGAACGCGAGCTCCATCACCAGTTCCGGCGACACACTTCGAACGGGACCAAAGGATTCCTTGGTGTGAGCGCGAACAAAGCGATCGACCTTCCGAATCTCGGCATCGGTCAATCCGCTATAGGCCTTTGCGAATGGCACCAACTTCTCATCGTCCCACAGAGCAAACGTGTAGTCCGTGTACAGACTCGCACGCCTGCCGTGTCCCTTTTGTGCATAGATCAAAACGGCATCGATCGTGTACGGTTGGACCTTCCACTTCCACCACGTTCCGCGAACGCGTCCGGTGTCGTAGACCGATTGTTTGTGCTTCAGCATCAAGCCTTCCGCGTGTTGCTGGCGGCTTGACTCACGAATCGTTCGCCAAGCGTCCCAAGAATCCCCTGCGATCAGCTTTGTCGCACAGAGGTGCGGGTGCTCGATCGATCGCAACAAATCCTCGAGTCGCTCACGACGATCCTTGAACGGGAGCGAACGTAGATCGCGACCGTTTTCTTCCAGCAGATCAAAGGCATGAAAGACAACCGGGACTTCTGACAAGAGTTTCTTGCCGACGGTTTTTCGCCCAATCCGTCGTTGCAGTGCCGCAAACGGAAGCACGTTCCCGTCGCCTCTCGACGCCAGAATCTCGCCGTCCAACACTGTCCCGTTTGGCAAACAAGCGGCAGCCGTTTCAATCTCCGGCCAACGATTTTCCATCAAGTCTTCTCCACGTGACCAAACGAACGTTTCGCCCTCTCGTCGGATCACCTGACCGCGGATACCGTCCCATTTCCATTCCGCAACGTAGTCCGAAGCTTCGCCAAGCGGCTCCGGCCCTTGCTCATTGTCGATTGCGTGAGCCAAACAAAACGGGTATGGCTGGCTGAGCCGCGTGTCGTTCGTGTCAGGGTCGATCAGTCTCTGAAAAAACTCAACCGATGGTTGCCAATTCCCCATCAAACGGTGTGCGATCACATCAGCAGGAATGTCAAAGCGATCCGCGATCGCGCGCGTCACCAAACGCTTGCTCACACCAACGCGAAAAGAGCCTGTGATCAGCTTCATCACCACAAAACGAACCTGGACCGTCGTTTGTCGCCAGATCGAGAGAATCGCCGACCGTTGCTCGTTCTCATCCATTGCACGGAGCGGAAGCAACCGCTGAGTGACCCAGTCCGCAAGACTCTGGTTCGCAGCGGATGTCTCACCTCCGTTTTCGAAGCCTTCATGGCACTCGTCTGAAGACAGACGCGAACCGAATTCCGAACGGAGCTGCACGTCACCTTCGGGGACAACGAGTGCAAGCGTTTCTGCCAAGTCTCCTACCGCGTGATATGATTCGTCGAACAACCAATCTGGTATACCTGCCTGTTCAGCAGCCCAAACTCGCAAGATCTTCGATGGCACGAGTTGCCGCAGTTTGTTCCCGGACAAAAAGTGAATCGCCCAGGCGGCGTCCAATCCCTCGGCTTCACCAAAGTAGGCGGACATCGCAGCGATTTTTTCGTTCGTCTTGGTTGTCGAATCCAAGGTGTTGTAAAGCTGTGCGAATCGAATCATGACTCAGCCTCCGATTCGGCAAGGTGCTCCTCTGCCTCAGCATCCTCATCACTTTCACCGCGAGAGGATGATCCCAAGACCTTCGCCTGGCGGCCTTGCTCGGTAAGGTAGCGAGCCACGACGGCACTGTATCCATGTGTGACCCAAACCGACTCGGGATCGCAAGCCTCAATCGCTTGCATCAACGACGGCCAATCGACGTGGTCGCTGACAATGAACCCACGGTCCACGCTGCGCCGTCGCCGGGCTCCGCGAACCGCCATCCAGCCGCTTGCCATGGCGGTACTGACACGTCCGAACTTGCGCATCCACGGCGTCCCATGCGCACTGGGTACCGCCACCACCATGCCGCCCTTCCAGTCATGCTTGCCGTCGACGGAGCCGACGTACGTCGTCTCGGGCATCGCGACTCCCGAATCCCGGTATGCCTGCGTCCCTTTTTCAACGGCCCCGTGCGTGTAGATCGGCCCGATGGACGAGTCCAATCCGGCCAATAGTCTTTGACTCTTGCCAACCGCGTAGCCATACAACACACAACACTTGCCAGCGTCCCGGCTCTCTCGCCACCACTGGTTGATCGCGGCCGTTGTCACGCTTTGCGGTTGCCAGCGGTAAACCGGCAAACCAAATGTCGACTCGGTGACCATCAGGTGACAGCAAATGGGTTCCCAGCTTTCACACGTTGGATCGTCACCGAGTTTGTAATCGCCTGTGACCACTTCCACGCGGCCTCGATATTCCAAACGAACTTGAGCGGAACCGAGGATGTGCCCAGCCGGATGAAAGCTGACCTTGATTCCAGCGATCGAGACGGACTCGCCATAATTCAAAAACTCGAACTCGGCATCGTCGTTCATCCGCATTCGCAGAAGGTGCTCGCTCGGTTTGGCCGCCAAATAGTGACGGCACCCCCACCGTGCATGGTCGGTGTGCGCGTGACTGACAATGGCCCGTTCAACTGGACGGTTGGGATCAATGTAAAATCCCCCGCGTGGACAATGCAAACCGATGGGCGTCGATTCCAAAATCATGATTCGCTCACCGCCAATTGCAGGTCACCGATCAGTTGCTCTTGCATCTGCGATCGGCGAGATTCATCGGGCATTCGCAACACTGCCGCCGGATGCCAAGTCGCCAATGTCCGCTCACACCATTCCGTTTGCAGCAGCTTGCCACGCGATCTGGTGATCCGAAAATCGCGGCCGAGCAACGCCTGAGACGGTGTTGCGCCCAAGCACACGATCACCTTGGGAAGAAGCACCGACAATTCCGCTTCCAACCAAGGCCGGCAAGCGTAGATTTCACGTGAGTTTGGTTTCTGATGCAGCCGTCGCTTGCCGCGCTGTATGAATTTGAAATGCTTGACCGTGTTGGTCACGTAAACATCCTTGCGGTCGATGCCCGCTTGAGACAAGCACTCATTGAGAAGCTGCCCAGCAGGTCCGACAAAGGGTTTGCCTTGAACGTCTTCCTGGTCGCCGGGCTGCTCCCCGATCAAGACAACCTGGGCACTTGGATTTCCCTCGCCAAAGACGGCTTGTGTCGCATCCTGACAAAGATCGCAAGCGGAACACTGCCTCACCGCCTCAGCTAGACTCGACAGATCCATCTCCGACGGCATGAAGTGCATCGCCGTCTGTCCGAATCCTTCGTGTGTTTCAATCATCTTTTCGACACGAGCCGGTGCTTGCTCTAGAAGTTTCGGAATCAACCCCGCTTCGGGCAGCGTCGCCCAATGTCGCACTGGCATCTCACGTTTCATCATCGCGACTTTGACGCGAGCCGGATTGAAGATCGATGCGTAGTAGGTCTTCCAAAGCTCCTCGAGCGAATCGTCGCTGTCCACTTCGCTAGCGGACACACCACGACCATATTGCAGGGAGGTTTGATCCCAACACGCCGACTCATCCGGCGTGAAGATCGACCAACGCATGCCTTTGAAACGTCGGGCAAAAAACGGAGCCGCCAATCGCATGATCCGATGATCAGGTCGATGCCAAGCCACAAAGGTCTCGGGGTCATCAGCGACCTTTCGAAACCGAACGAACGCTTTCATTTTGTGAACGTCGCGCGTGACCGCCTTCTGCATCTGAGTCAATTGGTAGACATCGTCGTCCGTTGTGATCTTCAGCAGTTCACGCTGCTCGTTGACGATTCGCCACAGCGTGCGGTAGAGCAACGCCCAACGTCCGGATTCGCGGTGACAGGCGACGTTTTCGGCCAGTTTCAAAAAGTCTTGCGGAACCGTGAAGGTTCGATTCGCGGGAACCGATTGCTCGTTCGTCTTTCGGTCAGAAACTTGGCGGCTGTCTGAACCACTGGTGCCTTCTTCAAACAAACTCAATTGGTCTGGGTCGGTTTGCCAATGCACATCGGACGGACGTGCCTTCATCGCGATCAGCCGCCTGGCCTCGGTCCGCCACTGCTCGAACGTCTCAACGCAATTTGATCGAATCATCCGCGGTCAAACCTCACCAGAGATTGCTGACGTGGAAGCATCAAACAGCAACAACTGGGTCGTCGATGGTTTGGCACGTTCCCCAAGATCGAGCTTGTCCAAACTGGCCAAACCGGGATTGTGATCCGCCGTTTCAACAAACCACTTGGTTCGCTTCCACGCGACTCGCAGTTTTCGCAGGTCAGCGATACGCAGGCTTTGAAACTTTCGAATCTTCAAGATGCGGTCCACGCTGCGAACACCGATCCCTGGAATACGGAGCAATTCTTCGCGGCTGGCCCGATTCACGTCCACTGGAAAGAAGTGACGATTCGCGATCGCCCACGCTAGCTTTGGATCCATCTCAAGCGACAAATTCGATTCACTTTCCGCGACGATCTCACTGGCATCGAATCCGTAAAAACGCATCAGCCAATCGGCTTGATAAAGACGATGTTCACGTACCAACGGCGGCGATTGCCCTGGCAGTCGAGCGTCGGCGTGAGGGATCGGACTGTAGGCTGAGTAGTACACACGGCGGAGACGCTGGCC
>NZ_JBICHO010000076.1:0-3153 GCF_043100905.1 Rhodopirellula sp. JB055
TGCCAGGTTGTCCCGCCTGATCGATGACTGGAAATCCACGCTGCCGGAGTCGCCCAGTCCGGATCTCTTTTCCAGCTTGCGAGACGAGTGATCTTCTGAAATGCCGATCAGCCGCCGTTCTGCAGACGAAGGCCGTTGTCATTCGGCGATCGGAGGCATCGGCGCTGGCCTCTCAGCGACCGACGCTGGGCGCACAACACGAGGATAAGACGGGGCCAGTCCAGCGGCAAAGTAGCGGGTCAGATGAAGCGGCGCGATGCCTTCGGGTTGTGCCGCAGTACGAACCACGTAAGTGCCGCAATAGCAATCACGCAGTGTTTGTCGCTCCGAATCGGCGCCCAACCAAACCATGTCGAAGAAAAAATTGAAAGGACCAAAGACCCACATCAGCAATCGAAGCGTCATTCTGGTCAGTGAGGGCCTGCTCCCATTTGCATCGACGATCTGAAGCCCAGCCAGCCGATACCCAATCGTGCGAAGCCACGAACGTTTGAGCAACGTCATGTAAGCCCAAGTGGTGGCCAACCAAATCACAAAGAAAAATACCTCGGGGCTTCGGGTGAATTCCATGGCGTAGAACAGCAACGAGAGCAGCGCCCAAATGCCAGTTCCCAGGAACATCACAATGGTCCCGTCAATCAACATCGCGAGCGAACGACGGATGAACCCTGGGTAGGACTGAAGCGGGAAGTAGACGCCCTCACCAAGCGAGTTGTCGATGTGCGTGCTTCTCATGTGTGGTGACTAGCAGGGCGAGGCAGGCGATTTGAAAACACCCTCGAGCAATGGGCACCGAATCTAACATGAAGAACCACGGGACACCGTGGGATTCGAGTTGACCGGTTTCTCATAGCGGATGCTCGACGGCTTGGCTGCTATGCTTGGGGGCGTTTCCTATCCTGTCGGGTCTCTTTGTGGCAGGGATGATGGCCTTGTGTGTCGCAAATCATTTCTGGCTCGTCGCATTGGGCCGTCGAGTTCAGCAGCGATTGGATCATGGTACTTGGTTGGCGGAATTCTTACTCTTAGAAAACTATGATGCAATTCTTTCGGTCGCGGGCTCTCACAGCCTCGCTCAGCGTTTCTGGATCCCTCGTTGCAATCTTGTTTTTGACACTGGGTTTGCAGTCAGCCAATGCCTTGGACGTCTATGTCCGTTTGGATGGCGATGATGCCAACGATGGATCGGAGCAATCGCCAGTCGCTTCGCTTGATCGTGCTCGCGAAATCGTTCGCCCCTTCGCGGGAAAAGAACCTGTGACTGTTCGAGTGGGTGACGGCGTGCACTATTTGCCACGAACGCTGGTGTTTGATTCCGGTGATTCTGGAACCGCAGAGCATCCGGTCGTCTATCTGGCCGAAAACGAAGGCCGAGCGATTCTGAGCGGCGGTTCGCGACTTGAACTGACTTGGAAGCCGTTTCGTGACGGCATCATGCAAGCCAGCACCGAACCAGGGTTGGCGATCGATCAATTGTTCGTCGATGGCCGGATGCAACGCATGGCTCGATACCCCAATTTTGATCCGACTAAGAAGACGCAAGCGTATCAAGGTCATGCTGCGGACGCGTTTTCAAAAGAACGAGCAGCAAAGTGGAGCGATCCAACTGGCGGGTTCATTCACGCGATGCACCGAGCACGCTGGGGCGGGTATCACTATCAAATCACCGGCAAGGACACAGATGGCAACGTGATCTATGAGGGTGGTTGGCAGAACAATCGCCCCTCGGGAATGCACAAGGACCAGCGGATGGTCGAGAACATCTTCGAAGAATTGGATGCACCGGGCGAGTGGTATCACAACGCGAAAACGAACACGTTGTATTTCTATCCCGGTCCAGCGTTGGATATCGAGATGGCCAAAGTCGAGGTCGTTCGGTTGCGGCACTTGATCGAGGTTGACGGCACCGAGCAAGAACCTGTTCGGCACATCACGTTGAACGGTTTTGTTTTCCGGCACTCCGCTCGAACGTTCATGGAAACCAAGGAACCGATGCTGCGATCGGACTGGGCGATTTACCGCGGCGGTGCGGTGGTGTTGACCGGAACGGAGGACGTGACAATTGCGAATTCTGAGTTTGATCAAGTCGGTGGCAATGCGATCTTCGTCAGCAACTACAACCGCCGGACTCACATTCACGGATGCCACATCCACGACGCGGGAGCCAGCGGCGTTTGTTTTGTGGGGGACCCGAACGCGGTGCGAGATCCCTTGTTTCAGTACGGCCACAAAAACGATCTGGCAAAGGTCGATCGAACGCCAGGACCGAAAACAAACAACTACCCAGCGGACTGCACTGTTGAAGATTGCTTGATCCACGGGATTGGAAGAGTCGAACGGCAACCCGCCGGCGTGCAGATCGAAATGGCTCAGCACATTACCGTTCGTGATTGCTCAATCTACGACTGCGCTCGGGCCGGCATCAACATCGGCGATGGAGCTTGGGGAGGTCACTTGATCGAAGGATGTGATGTCTTCGACACCGTCCAAGAAACGCACGATCACGGCTCGTTCAATTCATGGGGACGCGATCGTTATTGGAGCAGCGACCGAGGTGCTAGCCAAAAAGTCATCGACCAAGAACCGAATTTTCCATTTCTGGATGCGGTGGAAACGACCGTCATTCGAAACAGTCGCTGGCGTTGCGATCACGGCTGGGACATCGACCTGGACGATGGATCGTCGAACTATGACATCACCAACAATTTGATGTTGGCCGGTGGGTTGAAACTGCGGGAAGGTTTTCGTCGTCGGGCGTGGAACAACATCACAATCAACAACGGGCTGCACCCGCACGTTTGGTACAACCACAGCGGCGATGAAGTCTTCAGCAACATCTTCATGGCCGCACCGCAAGGTGCTCGGATGCCGACCGAAACAGCCAAGGGGAAACGTGTCGACGGGAACCTTTACTACGCCAATGCTCCGGACATGAAGGATCGTTATGCCGATTTTGGTTGGGATGTGAATTCAATTGTCGCGGATCCGAAATTTGTGGATCCCGAAACGGGAGACTTTCGGGTGGATGTAGCACATGTTGGTCGACAGAATGATCGCTGGTTTGTTTATCATTCGGAAATGAAAACGGGCGGCCTTTCAAGGAAAGACCGCCCGACTGATGGTCGGAGCGAGAGGATTCGAACCTCCGACCCC
>NZ_JBICHO010000077.1:0-7604 GCF_043100905.1 Rhodopirellula sp. JB055
CCCGAGACCGATCAAGAAAAACCAACCGGCCGCCCCGGATGGGGCCGTCGTAATGGTTCAACACAGCCCCCCGCGCACGCGGTGACGGTGACGGTGACGGTGACGAGCACGAGCACGAGCACGAGCACGAGCACGAGCACGAGCACGAGCACGAGCACGAGCACGAGCACGAGCACGAGCACGAGCACAAAACTCGTACTCGCGCCCCAAACATCCGCGCAATCATCCGCCTTCGATTGGCTCGATGTTCCCCGACTCGCGCGACAAGCTGCGAAGTCCGCAGAACAAAACAACACGTGTCATTCACGACCGAGACAAATTTTTCAGATGCATTTCACTCCCCCTCAAATGGAAAAGCCTCGATCTGTTTCGCGAAGATGAACGGTGGAGTGGATCGCTCTCTAAGTAGATCGCCGCACCCGCAGCCCCCTCGCCTGGGAAATGCCCCCAAAAGGAATACAGTTCGTCCTTCGCAATCCGTTGCATGGGCTAATCGGCGTGGCTAGTTTCGGCAAACCGTGATCACCATGGGCACCAGATCACAGGTTCTTACGCTCGAACTTTTCGCAACATGAGGTCTCTCCAATGCGTCCAATTCGCCGCCCAAACACAAGGGCTCTGCGATGCCTCGCTGCCATCGCATGCATCTGCTTTTGCCTGGCGTCACAAACATCCGATGCCGCGATCACTTGGAACCTCACCTACGAAGACATCGACAACAACACCGGTAATGGCTTCGACGATGTTGCCAGTGGAGCAGCCCGGCGAAGCGTCTTCGAAGCCGCACTCGACTACGTCTCGGACGTACTCAATGAAAACGGATCCGTGAATCTCACCATCCGTCAGTCATTGACCAGCGGCACTGGTGCCTTGGCATCCGCCGGCTCATCGTATTTCTTCGGCGGTGGCTTCCAACAAGGACTGGTGCAGCAGAACATTTTGAACGTCTCGCCAGGCAACACCATTTCCGGATCCCACGGAAGTGCCCGGTTCGACTTTGGGTACTCTTGGAACGAATCGCTTGCCGCGCCTGCGACGGGCGAGTTCGACCTCTTCAGCGTCTCACTGCACGAGAACACCCACGCAATTGGATTCGCCAGCCTGACCAACGCGGATGGAACCAGCCCAATCGGTCCGTCCCCAGCGACCGACAACACATACTCCAACTTCGACCAATACCTGCGTTTGGACGACGGAACCGAACTGTTCAACGCCTCGGGAGAATTCATCGGTGACGCAAGCGACCTGACATCGAACTCCGTGGTATTCGATGGCACCAATGCGGTCGCCGCCAACGGAGGCTCACTCGTTGAGATCTATTCGCCGGCAACATTCAACGATGGTTCCAGCATGTCGCATATCGTCAGCGCCAACAGTGTGATGCAGTACAGCATCGCCCCCAACGTCTTGCGCCGAACCTATTCTGATATTGAAATCGGCATCCTCCAAGACATCGGCTACGTCAACGCCTCAGCAACCGCTGTCCCCGAACCAACATCCTCGGGACTCGCTTTCGTTCTCATGATCGGCCTCTTCGCTCGCCGCCAATCCAAACGCTCCCCTCGCCAATGATCAAGGAATGACGAGTGCACTCGTGCTCGTGCTCAGTCGCGTCAACGACGGTGCTCGTACTCGTAATCGAAACCAGCCCAGACGTCCGCGCAATCGAACAACCGCGGAGCGGTGACATTCGTCAGCCTCGGGTTTCAACCCGAGGTCTTGGACGATCCTCCTCTCGCTCAAAAAGCCGCGGAGCGGCGACAGGTGCAGACGCGAGGTGGACGCCGAATTGAAAAACTCAAATTGACAATTGTAAATTGCAAAATCCCACCGACGACGAGCCATCAGCCCTCGCCAGCAATCCTCGCCCCGGACGGGGCCGACTTCCGTAGCTCGGGGCGGAAGCCCCGAGACCGATCACGAAAGACAAACCCGCCGCCCCGGATGGGGCCGTCGTAATGGTTCAACACAGCCCCCCGCTCACGCGATGACGAGAACGATCACCGCTTCGCTGAGCACGAGCACGAGCACGAGCACGAGCACGAGCACGAGCACGAGCACGAGCACGAGCACGACGGGCACCATGCGAGTCAAAACGGTAACCCGACATGCCAGTTTTGAAGTTGCGTTTTTCTCGCAACCCGAAGCGTCAGCGAGGGAAAAACGATGTTGACGTCGCCTCGCTAACGCGTCGGGTTATGAAAAAACCAATGCCTCACGCAAAAGCGCAACTTCAAAACATGTCAGCGAGCCCCGCGCGGCACCCCCGACGCGATTCCAAGACACCAACCGCACGTCCCGCTCACTGAGCCTGCTGGCGGCGTTCCAATTCCTGCAGCATCGCGATGCGTTGATCAGCCTGTCGAATCAAACTTTGCACCACCGCGACCCGGGTGTCCAAATCTCCCATCAATTCGCGTTGCAAATCAAACATCGCGACTTGCCAGCGTTGGGTTTCCTGCGGCGCGTCGCTCAGCGGCAGCGCCGTCTTGGTCGCCGAATCCAACCGCCGCTGCGTCTCGCGTGATTCGCCGCGTTGCTGGATGGCCTTTTTCCGCCGCGAAATCGTCATCCGAGCCAGCGCCCACCCCAACATCAAAAATCCCGCGACCAACCACATCGTCCCCCGGTCGAACGAGATCGAATCCAGCGCGTTTTCAGCGAACAAGCGGACCGGCAGTGGATGGCAAGGAATCATGTTCGTTTCATCGAGCGTGGACGACTCCACCCAACAATCAATTCCGCCCAACAATCCATTTCGCGATCCTCGCCAGCGTGATTGACGGGTGGACCTAGTTTTGTCGATCATGGCAGCCATGACGAAAACGCCCCCCAACCCAATCCACACGACCGATTCCCCTGTGTCAGCTGCGGAGGCGACTCCGTCTGCTCCCCGGCAATCCCCGATCCAGCTTTGGTACGCGTCGGCCGCTGCCGACACACCCGGCAAAATCGAGACGTTTTGCATGCGATGGCTGCCACAAGAGGAGCACCAATCCGCCGCCAAATTCCGAGTCGCCTCGGCGCGGCACCAGCACGTGATTGGACGCGGCATGGCCCGGTTCTTGATCGCAGACACTCAAACCGCCCCGCATCAGATCCAGTTCCGGCACTTGGATCACGGCAAACCGATCATTGAGACGCCCGAACAACTGCGTCGGCCGTTCAACATCGCCCACACCAAAGGGCTGGTGATCTGCGGGATCGGCCCCGAAGCCGCCGACGAATGGCTGGGCGTCGACATCGAAGGCCTCGACCGAAAAACCGACCCCGGTTTGGCCCAACGCTACTTTGCCCCCGAAGAGATCGAGCAACTCGACCGGGTCAAAAACAGTGACGCAAAACAAGCCTTGTTCCTCAAGATTTGGACGCTCAAAGAAGCGTTCATCAAAGCCATTGGCACCGGCCTGAACACCCCGCTCGACCAATTCGCGTTCGAGAACGCCGCCTCGAACGCCCCGCGACTGACCCTCAAAGACCAATCCCTCGCGCAAGGCCGCCACTGGCAGATCCGCAACGTCATGCCTCGCCCAGGCTACATCGCCGCCGTCGCCCTAGGAACCAAGACCAGCAACATCGTGCCAAAAATCGAGCTCTCCGATTTCCGCAAACGAATGCAAGACGTTGTCTAGCGTCTAGCGACTAGCTTCTAGCTTCTAGCTTCTAGCTTCTAGCTTCTAGCTCTTCGTGCTCGTGCTCGTGCTCGTGCTCGTGCTCGTGCTCGTGCTCGTGCTCGTGCTCGTGCTCAGCGAAGCGGTGATCGTTCTCGTCATCGCGTGAGCGGGGGGCTGTGTTGAATCATTACGACGGCCCCATCCGGGGCGGCGGGTTTGTCTTTCGTGATCGGTGTCGGGGCTTCCGCCCCGAGCTACGGAAGTCGGCCCCATCCGGGGCGAGGATTGCTGGCGAGGGCTGATGGCTCGTCGTCGGTGGGATTTTGCAATTTACAATTGTCAATTTGAGTTTTTCAATTCTTCCCCTTTCATCGCTCCCCACCTGTCGCCGCTCCGCGGCTTTTCGAGCGAGAGGAGGATCGTCCAAGACCTCGGGTTGAAACCCGAGGCTGACGAATGTCACCGCTCCGCGGTAGTTCGATTGCGCGGACGTCTGGGCTGGTTTCGATTACGAGTACGAGCACCGTCCCCTTCGCGTCTGCGTCTGTCGCCGCTCCGCGGCTTTTGGTGCGAGAGGAGGATCGCTCGCGACCTCGGGTTGAAACCCGAGGCTGGCAACTGTCACCGCTCCGCGGTTGTTTGATTGCGCGGACGTCTGGGCTGGTTTCGATTCCGAGTACGAGCACCGTTTTGACGCGCATGGTGCCCGTCGTGCTCGTGCTCGTGCTCAGTGAAGCGGTGATCGTTCTCGTCATCGCGTGAGCGGTGCTCGATGTCGGGTTGGTGTTTGGTAGCGTGCTTGAGGCCTCCAAGGGCGATGTTGTTCGTTATGTTGAAAGGGACCGATCATGTGAACGAACGCGAGGGGATGCCATGACGAATCCGTATGAAACGAAGTCAGTGATCGAAGATCGCTATGAGGTGGAGGTCATACGCACTTCAGCGACCTACTTGGTCGCTCTGATGATTGGTGTCGGTGTCGCGATGATCGGTCCGGTTTACTTGTTGATGGTCTTGCTTACCGATACCCAAGCCACCTTGCCTTCCGGCGTTCAGCTCGTGCTTGAAGAGTTTACCCTGCCGGTGGTCGTGGGAATTGGTGTGGCGTTGGTGCTGGCCATGATGGTTCCCCAGCGTGTCTGCGTACGGCTCACGCCCTACCGACTGTTGTTGCCATTTCTCTTGATCACGGTTTTGTTTTCGACCATGTTCTCGATGCTGGGATACGGTTACCTGAATCATTCGATCCAGTTGGGGAGTTTTCGTCTGTCATCGTTGGCGTTGTTCCATGCCGTGATCGTTGGCATCGCGGTGTTGTTGCACATTGTCTGTCGACCGACCAAAAAACTGCGAAGCGATTCGCTCGGGCGGGAGCAATGAAGGGCGGATCGATCGCAAGCAGCGTCAATCCGTGTCGCCGGGGACGGTGATTTTCCAGGACACGCCAAAGCGGTCGATGACGATGCCGTAGCGTGTGGCGAAGAAGGTGGGGGCGAGTGGCAGGAGGACGCGGCCATGCTGGCTCAGGGCGGCGAAGTGACGTTTGGCGTCTGCGACGGAATCATCACGGACGGCGAAGGCGAACCCGGTGAACGCCAATTCAAAATTGGGATCTTCGCCGCCCATGTCGCTGGCCATCAACTCGGTGGACCCGATGCGAATGGTGGCGTGAAATATCTTGTCTTCCCATCCCGATGGAATCGTCGATGGGTCGGGGCATTCACGGAACCGCATCAGCATCAAGACTTGCGCGTCGAGTGCGGATCGGTAGTGCTCGACGGCTTCTTCGGTGCGGCCGCCGAAGGACAGTGTGGTGACGACGCTCATGGTGGCTTTGGCTTTCAAGATCTGTGACGCGTCGATGGAACGTCAGGGGGCGTTCCGCGCGGGATTCAATGCTCGGCCCTCCCCTCGCTTCGCTCGACCCTCCCAAGGGGAGGGTGATGAGTAAGGCTTTACCACTCTCCCCTTCATTCGCACGACCCTCCCAAGGGGAGGATGATGAGAAACGCTTTACCACTCTTTTGTCGCACCTCGCGGGGGAAGGTTCACTCGTGGCCGCCTTCTCCGCCGGACGGTGGATCAACTTGAAGGCTGGCCAAGTACGCGACCAAGTCACGCAGTTCGCGAGCGGTCATCTGCTCGGTCAATCCGGCTGGCATGGATGACTTGCCTTTTTTGCGAGCGATGATGTAGTCCTTCTCAATTCGCGTTCGCGATCCATCGGCAGCGATCAGCTCAATCACGTCGTCGGTTTCTTTGGCGACGATGCCCGTGAAGACTTGCCCGTCTTCGTCGGCGATGATCGCAGTTTCGAAACCTTCTGCGATCTTGGCGTCGGGCAGTGCGATCGCTTCCAGCAGTGTGCGTCGGTCGCGGATCTTGCCGACGGAGGTCAACTCCGGTCCGACTTCGCCACCCGTTCGGTCGACTTTGTGGCAACGCACGCACGAGAGTTCGGTTTTGCCGAAGAACAACGCGGCGCCTTTGTCAGGGTCACCACCGTGGAGCGAGTCCATCCATTTGGCCAGCGGTTCGGTCTCGGCGAGCTTTTGACGATGAGCCGCGATCTTGGCGTTCCAGTCCGCTGGCAATCGTTTCGCGGCGGCTTCGACGAGGTTCAGTTGGACGTCGGCGGGCAGGTCGTTTTCGAGGTAAGCGTTGACGCCTTTGATGATGTGCTCAACGGCTTCGGGGGATTCGATTTCAGCGAGCAGGTCCCAGGCGAGTCCGCGGACCAGTTGGCTTTCGGTGGCCGTGGCGGCGATGAAGCGATCGACTGAGTCGGGGCCGTCGTGTTCGCCGAGCACGGACAGGGCGGCGGTGACCAACGACGTGGGTTGTTCCAGGTCAATGGCTCGCGCGATCTGGACGGCTTGCGAAGGTTCGAGTCGGGCGAGGGCGGTGAGCGCCGACGCTCGGGACGCTGGCCGTGATTGCGCGTCTTTGGTGCGGGCGATCAGTTGCGGGGCGATTTTCTTGATGCCCAATTTGGAACCGACGTCGATCGCTTTTTCGCGAACCGTTTGATCGGTGATCATCAGGACTTCGATGTGTTTCGCGAGGGCTTCGCGTGCGACGATTTCGGGGCGGAATTCCAAGGGTCGGTATTCGTTGGTGACGCGGTCGCGCGGGTCCGGTTTGGCCCAATTGGCGAGCATGTCGATGGCTTCGATGCGAGCCCAAGTCGGTTTTTCACCGGACGCGGCAAAGGATGCCAGGGCGGCCGCGGCGTCGGGGGTGCCGATGCGGTAGTTGGCGGCCAGCACTCGTCGCAACAAGGCGTCGGAAGTGAGCGGCAGGTCGGCGACGGAAATCAACTGGGCCAATTCATTGGTGGCCGCTGGGATCGGTTGGTCGTGGATTGCCATCGCGGCTTCGGCGAGCACCAAGGAGTTGGCGTCGGACAGAAACGCGGTGACTTTTTCGCTGCCTTGCCCACGCAGCGCAGCGATGGCGGCGCGGCGAACTGGGACGCTGTTGTCAGTCGCCAGTCCCGCCAGCATGTCTTCTGTGGCGACCCGTCGCAGGAACAGCGTGCAAGCGTGTCGCAAAGCGGGGTCGACGTTGTCGTTGTTGGTGAGGATCTGCAATACACTCGCGAAAGCTTGCTGGTTGGGTGCGGCGGCGTTTGCGGAAGCGGTCAGCAGTTCGGAGAGCGAGATGGCGGCAAAGTATTTGACGCGAGGGGATTCGTCGTTCAGTAGCTCGGTGACCTTGTCGATCGACTCGGAATCGTTTTGGTCTCCGGCCAACGCACAGGCGGCGGCACGGAGGATGGGATCGGAATCGGCCAGCCATTTTCGGTTGGCGATCAAGACGTCGTTGCGTTTGGCCGTGTCCAAGCGAACAGCGTGTTCACATCCCCAGATGCCGTGCAGGCGGAAGCGAGCGTTGAGGTCGGTGGCGGAGGCGATATCGATCAGTGGTTTGAGTTCTCCGCGAAGGGCGAGTTCCCACTGCGCGTTCAATCGCACTCGGCGATCGATG
>NZ_JBICHO010000078.1:0-3835 GCF_043100905.1 Rhodopirellula sp. JB055
CATCATCCCAAAGAAACAAAACGCAATCGTCCATCCGCAGAAAGACGGGATCATCCAGCCTCGCATCAACACAACTGCTCCCAGTTTCCAAGGAATGATCTTCCGCTTGACCGCGACCGATGCAGTGAGACGCTCAGTCGCCAACGCCCAGATCTTCGTCCAACGCGTCCAAGATCAGCTTCAATTCGGCTTCTTCGTGCTCGTGAAACTGCTTCACAAACGAATCAAACCGGACCAACACCTTTTCTTGGGCGGTGGTGACTTCGGGCGTCACACCTTCGATGGGTGCGTCTCCGGTGCACGCGTGCGCAGCCGCTTCAGCCAAGTGTCTCGATTCTTCAAACAGAACCGCGTGCTGATTCCGCAAGTTTTCTGCAGCCAAAGACATTTCGGGGTCAGCGTCCAAGGCCTGATCAAAGTACCCATAGGCCTCTTCCAAACCAAAGTGCAGAGCCAATTGGTCATTCAGATCGCTCAAAAGCTGAATCAATTCGGGCCAATGATTGGCAGCCGCTTCCCGCGGCTGCGTCAACACGGCCAACCGATCCATCAATATTTTCAGGTCTCGGTTGTCCGCCTTGATGTCCTGCATAAACGCGGCGTTGACACTCAAACGGCGTGAATTGCTTGCTTGTTGAGACATGATGCTACCTTCCATTGCAGTGAATTGACTGACCTCATTGTAGCCTTCCTGAGAAACCAAAAGGGAAGCTTCCGGCAAGGAAACCGCCCGGATCAACAAAATGATTTTCGACCTTGACTGATTTTCAAGGATGGGAACAATTTGACTCCGCGGTCGAGACGGTTCGTTTCAGCCGCGAAAATCTTGGGAAAGGAGTTCTCAAGAAGTGTGCTTCCCAGGAATTGGGTTCGCGTGAAACTGGATTCGCGTGAACAACGAAGCACTACGACGATCCATTCACGTCAGCAAGGAGGCGACGAGATGCGTCACGCAATCGATCAATGGTTGAGCCAAACCAAACCCGGTGGAACTTTCCGGTCATCTTTCGGCTCCTCAACCCTGCCGCCACATGAAGCGGTGAAGTGGAATGATCCGTCCGGCAGCAACGTTCAAACCGTACGCCGCGTTGACCAAACGACTGCTTCGGAGCAGCTCCAATCGCGGGCAACCAAGCTTGCCCGCGCCGACAAAGCAAGAACCAACCAACGCGCCGAAGCCAAACGCGATGCCTCCACCACGCGATTGTCCGGGCTGCTTGAAAAAGTCCGCTTCTTCTCGGGATCGGACATCGAGTTCACCTCAATCGCAAAATCTCCTGAGACCTGCGAACCTGGCCAATTGGTCGTCTACCGCCTTGGCAACGACTGCCCTGTTGAACTGATCTCGCAAGCTCTCGCCCGGGGCGCCGCTGGGATTCTGACCGAGCAAATCTTACCGGCACCGATCCCGCAAGCCATCGTGGCAGACACCGATCGAGCCCTCGCAGAAATCCGGTCTAAGCAAACCGATCGCCCCGATCAAAAGCTGATCACGATCGGTGTGGTTGGTTCCGCCGGAAAAACAGTCACCGCATTTCTCACCGCCTCCGTTCTTCGCGATATCCCTTGCCGGGTCGCCTATCAAACGGATCTTGGATCGAGCGATTCCGTCGTCACCGAGGCTGGCACCGCGAAAGTCACCAACGGTGCTTCGCTGATTGATGCCTTGTCGGACGCCGTGGACGCGGGAGCGGCCGTCAGCATCACTGAAATGGATTCCGCTCAATTGCGATTGGGTGCCTACGACCAAATCGAACTGGACATCGTCGTCGTCACCGGACGCGATGCCGGCAGCAACGACTTTGGGCCGTCTCCCATCGAATGTGCCTTCGAATTGGTGGGGCAGGGCGGTGTGCTCATCGTTCCCGAATCGAACCAGCGAATTCTCTCCGCCGCGCACGCAGCCGCTCAAACTCAAAACATCGAATTGGTCACCTACGGCGTCGACAATGCCGCCGACGTATCGATCCGAACGATCTCGCAGGAAGACGGCACCTTGACCGCCATGCTGCGGCACGAATCCCGCGCCGCCGTAATGGAATCATTCCTCGGCCGTGGACACTTTGCCGAATGCTTGGCCGCCGCAGCTGCGGTTGGCGTGGTGACCGAAAACCCGTTGCCACAAATCGCTGAGTCACTCTGCAAACTTCGCGAATTGCCTGGCCGATTCGAAGCGATCACCACCGGCGACTGGGAGACCGACCAAAACAATCCAGCCGTGCGTTTGGACATCGGCGGATCGCCCGAACGAGTGAAGTTCGCCTTGCAAGCGGCTCGCTGCGAACTGTTGCAAACTCCCGCCAGTTCCATCCCGATGACGCTGCCCATGCACGCGTCGTCACAAGCCAACGCGACCAAACGTCCTCAACTTTGGTGTGTCTTGGCAGTCAGCGAAAATGACGATGCCGACACACTGATGCAATACGGTCACCTGCTGGAATCGATGCCTGATCACTGCGTGCTGACGTGTGCTGAGAAGGACAAACCCAAGTTCTTATCGATGAGTCACGGTGTCCTGGACGGGATTCAAAACGTCGCCGCCATGCGTTTGGTCGCAGATCCCAATCGAGCGATCCAATGGGCTCATACAGAAGCCAGTAGCGACGACATGGTTTTGGTGATCGGTGGAGTCGACCGCAGCCATCCTGATTCAGAACGTCGCTCGCTCGACGCCGTCACGCAGGTCATCACTGCTTGTGCAGAAGAACGCCAACAAGCTCGCCAAGCAAACGCGCACCCTGCGAGCACCAACGACTTGCCCGCCCCGAACAATGGCAGCGATTCCGGGCAACCGAATCTCAAATTGTTCGACGGAAACTGATCCTTCCCCAAAGAGACGCTCATGACCACTTGGTGGCAACGACTCCAATCCAAGTGGGATGGGTGGTGCGGTGATCACGAGATGGAGCAATCCATTCGTCGTCATCTCAGCCAAAATGGATACTTCGGTAAGACAGCGAAGCTAAGTGGAGTGCGATTGGTCGCGGTAGAGCGTCCCGGCTGGCAACAGCTTTACCGATTTGATGTTCGTGCGCGCGTTGATTTTCAATCGCCCGATGATGAACCAGATCCCGACGCTGTTTATCACGATCTATTCGGCTTGGTCCGCGAAGACATTCGTCATAACCGCAGTCAAGTCCGCGTGTTTGACACGCCCGAACAACGCAGCGAGTTGTTTCGCCAATGGAGCGAAGGGTTGATCTGTTTGCGGGGTGCGAAAGGACTGCTAAGTTGAATTGAGAGCGAACCTGCTTCGCTCCCCTTCCTTTGCAGCCCCCGAACCTTTCCAGCGCAGACTCGATATCGCCATGTTTGATCGCCGCGATCCTTTGATCCTGAAATCGCTTTTGACAAAGCTTCTGCCGTGTTGGCTTCTCATGGGGCTCGCGATTCTGTTGGGTGGGAACGCCACCGCGATCGCACAAGATGAATCCGACCTCCTCAGCAACGTTCGCAAACTGACGTTCGAGGGTCGCCGAGCTGGCGAAGGGTACTTCAGTGCCGATGGAACTCGGATGGTGTTTCAAAGCGAACGCGATCCGTCCAACCCGTTCTATCAAATCTATGTTTCTGATTTGGAAACCGGCGATATCCAACGTGTCTCGCCCGGCTTCGGCAAAACGACGTGCGGATGGATTCACCCAAACGGCAAAAAAGTCTTGTTCGCCAGCACGCACGCCGATCCAGACTCCGAACGTTTGCAGCAAGAAGAACTCGACTTCCGTGCCTCCGGTGAATCCCGGCGTTACTCGTTGGATTACGATCCCAACTACGAAATCTACGCCGCTGACCTGGATCGGATCGAACCGGGCACCACGCAGGGTTTGACCGCCCT
>NZ_JBICHO010000079.1:0-10628 GCF_043100905.1 Rhodopirellula sp. JB055
CATCGGGCTGATGAAGTCATCAAAGCAATGATCGCTGGGACGCAGATGTTGCTTCAGCTTCGCCAAGCATCCCGCAGCGCCGCATCCACGACAAGCCACGGAATCACAGCAAGAATCACATGCAACATCGTCACAACTCCAGGCGTCACATACCGTGTCGTCGCATCCGATCAAACCCAACGGATCGCAACCATCTGACTGCCCAGCCGAAACAAACGATGCCGAACAAAACCCCATGACGACGGCCAGCACCGACGACTTCCAAAAGCGATTCACGATCCATCTCCCGCGTTAGTGGCACGATCGACGGCCGATTCACTGCGTCGGCCGACTCAATCCTGGTGCCCAATTTTCTTGTATGGAACGCTTCGGATCGTGCCGAATCTCAATCGCGGTTCGCTCAGAAACCGCAGTACAGCTTGTCTGACTCGTCCAAACCGAAGATCCGGTTCCATTGAATGGCAGAAGTGTGCGAGAACGTCACGGTTTCGCCCGACAACCTGCGTTGACGCGTGCCAATGTGTTACAGACCACAGCATTTTCCATCTGAACTGCCGAATCGCCCCATCGTCACGCTCAAAAAAGGTAGCGTTCGAATCCCGCGCATCCCGCACATCCGTCGTGAAGGGACCGGCAACTCTGCGGCGGTGGGGGTTTGTGATGACACGGATACCGAATAAAGATTCGAATTCAGCTCGGGCCACTAACCAAGATCAAAAAGCTATGTTAGCAATAGTGACGGTGATTCTTCCCTTTCCCCCATAGTAACGATTGGGAAGCAGGTGACTGGGTTGCCTTCTTTTGACCTCCTTCGGCTCACCTCCTCTCCAGAGAAGGTAGGAATCAGCTGAAATAAACGACTCTTGACCGCGAAGCCATTGCAGATGACCGAATCCAGCCGACAGGCAATTGCCCAAATGAAACAAGAGCAGTTGCCGGTTCCAAGCCATCGGCTGCATAGCTGGCCACACTTTGTGGGTCTGTACGCCGGCGAGCATGTTGCGGCGACCGAATTCGTGATCGGTGCGACCTTCGTCGCCATGGGGGCGTCAACCAGCGACATTCTGATCGGTCTGCTGATCGGCAACATCCTGGCGATTCTGAGTTGGACGCTGATCACCACTCCCATCGCCGTGCAGACTCGACTGAGCCTCTACACGTATCTCGAGAAGATCGCCGGCGATTCGATGACCCGGCTTTACAACTGGGCCAACGTCCTGATTTTCACCGTGATCTCGGCAGCAATGATCACGGTCTCCTGCACCGCCGTCCGCTTGCTGTTTGACATACCGCCTCAGTTGGAATGGTACCCGACCGACGCGTTGTTCGTCGCCGTGGTCCTCGCGGTCGGAATGATCGTGGTTCTGGTTGCGATGTACGGATTCAACGCGGTCGCAGAATTCTCCGGACTGTGTGGCCCCTGGTTGGTCGTGATGTTTGTCAGCGGAGCGTTGGTGCTGTTTCCAGCTCTCGCCGAATCGGTGCTAGGAAAGACGACGCTGACAGGCTTTCAGGACTTCCTCGTCATCGGTGATCATTCGATTTGGACCGGCACCAATGCAGATGGAGAAACGGGCATCGGATTGTGGGAAGTCGCCGGTTTCGCTTGGGCCGCCAACACGATCACCCACTTCGGTTTGATCGACATGGCGTTGCTGCGATACGCGAAAAAATCGATTTACGGATTGTGCACCAGTGCGGGGATGCTGTTCGGTCACTACATCGCTTGGATCGCGTCGGGCATCATGGGTGCCGGTGCCGCGGTGCTGCTGAAATCCACCATCGTGGAACTGGATCCCGGCGATGTCACTTATCGGGCGTTGGGAATGTCCGGGTACATCATCGTCATCGTCGCGGGTTGGACCACCGCGAATGCGAACTTGTACCGAGCCGGTTTGGCTGCTCAAGCGATCTTTCACACGCGTTCTCGCAAGATGGTCACGTTCACGGTTGGCTGTGTGACCGTTGCCGTCGCATGCTTCCCATTTGTCTTTCGTCAAATCTTGCCGCTGTTGACCTACGCTGGATTGTTGGTCGTTCCCGTCGGAGGGATCGTTTTCGCCGAACACGTGGTGTTCCCGCGAATCGGTTTCACACGGTACTGGGCGAAATTTCGGAACCTGCCGCACAGCACCCCGGCGATCGCGTCCTGGATCGCTGGGTTGCTGTTTGGATTTGGATTGAATGCCATGCAAGTGATGTCGTTCTACTACCTGTTCATTCCAACGTGGGCGTTCACCATCGTTCTCTACACCTTGCTGGCGAAACTCTATGGGGCTGCGGAATCATACCCCGAAGAGGAAGAAAAGGAGCGGATCCTCAACGAAGACATTCGCCAATTTCAACATGAGCAAGCGTTGGCGGAAGGACATCCCGTCGCCGACACCACTCGACAAACCCTGGTTCTTCGCTGGACTTCGCGAGCATGTCTGCTGCTCATTTTCCTGCTGGCATTGAATGTGATGTTCCAAAGTCCAGACATGCAAAACTACACCTCGAACCGCGACCTGTTCTACACTTGGGCATTCGTATTGACGCTCTCGTACTTCGCGACCGCCTATTGGGTTTTGCACCGACAAAAAGCCCTGAATCCACAGCCAAACAACTAGTCCATCCGGTTGGATCACCATGACGAATCAGATGCAAGCCTTGAACGAAGCCAACCTGGCCAAACTGCCCGCAGAACTTTCCCCACCGAAGTATGACCGCCGTCGGTTGAAACCTCGAATCGTACACGTTGGCGTGGGCGGATTTCACCGATCGCACGAAGCCTATTACACGGACGAATTGCTGCGGGCAGACACGTCCTGCGATTGGGGAATTTGCGGCGTGGGTCTCCGAGAGGCCGACGAAAAAATGGCTTCGGTTCTGCGTGAACAGGATCACCTTTACACGTTGATCATTCGCCATCCGAACGGGAACGTTGAAAGTCGAGTGATCGGTTCGATCATCGATTTTATGCTGGGATACGAGGATCCCGAACCGGTGATCGAACGGATGGCCAGCGCCGATACTCAAATCGTTTCCCTGACGATCACCGAAGGCGGCTACAACCTGGACGCGACGACCGGCGATTTCAATTGGAATCACCCCGACGCGCAACACGATCTTGAACACCCGACCAAACCAAAGATGGTATTTGGGTTTCTGACCGAAGCCCTCAAACGACGACGGGATCGCAAACTGCCGGCGTTCACGATCCAGTCCTGCGACAACATCCAGCACAACGGCGACCTGACGCGTAAAACCGTGCTCGGGTTCGCTCGAAAACAAGATCCTGAGCTGGCGAGCTGGATCGAGTCCCACGTTCGTTTCCCCAACGCAATGGTCGACCGGATCACCCCCGTCACCACCGACGTTGACATCGACTACTTAGCTCAAACGCACCAACTTCAAGACCAATGGCCCGTCACCTGCGAACCGTTCTGTCAGTGGGTGGTCGAAGACGAATTCTCCAACGGTCGTCCCTCTTGGGAAACCGTTGGCGCTCAGTTTGTTCCGGACGTCGTCCCTTACGAGAAGATGAAACTTCGCCTCCTCAACGCCGGGCATTCCGTGCTGGGGATTCTGGGATCACTTCATGGTCACCAAACCATTGATGGCTGTGTGTCGGATCCGTTATTCGCGTCCTACCTTCGCCAGTTCATGGATCACGAAGTCACACCGGTTCTGGATCAAGTCGACGGCATTGACTTGGAAGCCTACAAGGACACATTGCTCGAGCGATTCGGAAACCCCAACATCAAAGACGCTCTTTCGCGAATTTGTTTGGAGAGTTCCAGCAAGTTGCCGGTCTTTTTGATCCCGACCATCCAAGACAACTTGGCTCGTGGTGGCAGCATCGCCTTTGCAACGCTGGTCATCGCGGCTTGGTGTTTCTACAGCGACAAACAAACCGACCAAGATGGCAATCCACTTGAGATCAACGACGCTCTTAAAACACCGCTTCACGAGGCTGCCGCTGCAACTCGAAAAGATCCCCTTTCGTTCTTGGAAATCACCGAGGTGTTTGGTGACTTGATCGAGAAGGAAGCGTTCACCAAGCAATACGTTTCGATGGTGGAAACGCTTTACGAAACGACGGACGTTGCTTCGATGATGAAGGGTTTGTTGCAACCGGAATGAGGCCTGGTTGGAGGACATCGAAACCTCGGTTCCACCTTTTGAAGTTGCGCTTTTCTCAAAACCCGAAGCGTCAGCTTTCTCATAACCCGAAGCGTTAGCGAGGGAAAAGCGATGTTGACTTCGCCTCGCTAACGCGTCGGGTTATGAAAAAGCCAATGACTCACGCAAAAGTGCAACTTCATAACCCGAAGCGTTAGCGAGGGAAAAACGATGTTGACGTCGCCTCGCTAACGCGTCGGGTTATGAAAAAATCAATGCCTCACGCAAAAGTGCAACTTCAAAAGTTCCACCCGCACCTGCCCGCTGAACGAGCGCAGGGATCGTTCCCTGATCCCTGCGCACCGATTCTCTTAACCTGCGACTCGTTTTCCTTTCCGGCGGTCAGACCAATCGGTTCTCTGCGAAGATCTGATCAACGGCAGCCAATCGATCGTCCTCGTCTCGTCGTCGGTTGCCATTGTCTTCTGCGAACGAGTCCTCGACTGGTCGCTGTCTTCCGTCGCCGCGATCGTTATCCTGACCACCTCGGCCTCTATCGTCGTCCATCGTCGCCAGTTGTCCATCATCCGGCGTGGCTACCGCGAACTCAGAAGCGACCGACGCAGCGACGGATTGCCCGACCTCTTGGCCGATGAGATCGTCGAAGTCAAAGTGGATCCCCAGATAGACTCGGCTACGACCATTCTCCGCCATCGCTTCGCTGAATGAATCGAAGGTTCGCTCGGCGTCATCCAATTCCAACCCGTAGGCTGCTTGCAATTCAGGATCTTCAAGCAGGATTTCGAGCTCTTCGGACGAAACCGTGAACGAGATGTCGTCTGTACCATAGAATTCTTGCAGGGTACCAAACAACGCTCCACCGAATGTAGCGTGTCCGGAGATATAGGTCGGGAACTGAGGCGTGAAGCCAACAATGTCGTCCCCACCATCGGGCGCCCCGAGAGCGGTCCACTCTGCATCGCCTTCGGTCAATGCGTTTCCGTCGAAATCGCCTTCTTGAATCGCCGTGACCGGACGCCAGAACTCCTCATTGAACTTGGTGGTCCACGCGACAACAGAAGCGTCCGCCATCGCAACCGAAGCCTGAGCGAACAGGGCCGCATTTTCCTCAAACGAGTTGCCTTCTTGCACCGCGACCGATTCCAACACGTCATTGAACAGCGACAACGGCGTGCCCAAGCCTTCTCGGTCATAGGCCCAAAAGATCCCCGCTTCGGTTTGATCCGCCGTTCGGGTCTCGCTGTCGACTGCCCCTAACTCCAGCACTTCGTTGTAGGACTCGGCGTATTCCTCACTGGCCAAATCGGGTGGCGAATCAGGCGTGTACGCATCCGCGTCGCCGATTGCGAATGTGTCAACATCGCCCCAACCAGGTCCCCAGACCGGAACGTCGGGGTTCAGCGGGTCGGGTTGAAAGGCCCCGACTTCATCGGTGTAGGTGTACTCCTCGATTGCATCGGAACCATCGTCCGCACGATTCGCCAACACTGTGTTGCCGACTTCTTCACCGACAATCAATCCTGCTTGCGTTTCCGAATTGTCTCGGTAGGTTGCCAACACATCGTCGTAGAACGAATCGATCGTTTCCTGTTGGGCGGAATACAACGAACTCAAAACGGAGTACGCGGCGCTCGATGCGGCGGCCTGGGAAGAGACATCGCTGGACGAATTGGTCAGCGACGAGTCGTAGTCATAAAACGCAATTTCTGAATCCCCCGATGCAATTGCGACGGAATCATAGATCGCGACGTTCAACATCGCCATCGCTCGCGATGCGTACCCTGGGTTCTGATAGTCCTCGCTGTTGGACGTCAATTCATTGAATAGATTGTTCCAATCCAGCACCGCGTCACCCGTCAACTCAATCGCTGAATCCGATTGGTCCCCAGGGATCGTTTCATCCGTCGTGGAGTCGTCGTCGTTGGAATCTCCCGAATCCGATTCGTTGGAATCTGAATCACCGGAATCCATCTCGGCATTGTCATCATCGCCTGAACCGCCCCCATCATCGCGTCCTCCTGGATCATTCCGTCCGTCGTCACCACGATTCAAGCGATTGATCACCATCAAAGCATCCAAAGCACTGTGGCGACCATCGTTGTTGACGTCAGTCATTCGACCTCGCCCGACTTCATCACTGAAGTCCCCCGCCTGTTCGCGGTTCATTCGGTTGATGATCGTCAACGCATCCACCGCAGTGACTTGAGCATCCTCGTTGACGTCCTCAGGCATCGCTTCGTTATGAAAGATGTTGGCCGCCATCAAATTGCGTCGTTCCAAGGATTCCGACCTCAGCTTTCTGCGAGTCGTTCGGCGAACCTGCTTTCGCGGGCGGGTTGATTTCGAGGCTCCGAACAAACGATTCCAACGTGATGACATGACAATCCCCGTGCAGCACTGAAGAGAAGAAGAGTTGGCAGCCGTTCCGAATCGTCGCCAGGACAACGATTTGGACTTTGCCTGTTCTCATAGGAATTAATTCGCGAAAAATTGTCACGTTTCGTCAGATTCTTCGAAACCATCCCACCGCCGGGATCCCAGACCGATCGCCAATGGGGATTCGGCGTTCAACGGGACGCGTCTCAAACCTTCATCACGAATACCCCATGGCACTAGGAAGCTTGGAGGAATTGGTTGACAATACGGGGAATGATGTTGGCAAGGTGCTCGACGTCTCCCCTTCTCCCTGCGTGTTTCTGCGAGTCTCCGGTGTTACCACTTTCTCCCATGGGGCAGCAAATCGCCCAGACACTGTCCAATCGTCATGGTTTCTCGGTCGACGCCGTCGCTCAAATGTTGACGGCGGTTTACAACGGGAATGGGAGCATGGCCCAGTTCTCACACCCTGAATTTGGTGGATCAGGGCAATGGATGGCGGGAGGCATGATGATGATTGGCGACATGTTCAATCAGAATCTGAAATATCGTGTTGCAGCTCTCTGCGAAGACTGTGCTCGATCGATCGCCGAAAACCAATCCGGAACGAACAGCGGCGTCTTCCAATCGCAAAGCCAAAGCGGCGGATCAAATTACCAAGACCAACAGGCGGGTGGAGGTTCGGCGTCCAACAGTTTGTTCGCCCCTGACCCTCGTCGAAATTGGTGGCCGCAAGAATTGGGGTCACCGTCGGCCAGCGGGTCGCAAGACCAAATGCGATATGCCTACTTTGCCGGTCCTCATCGTTTGGCCGTCGCGACAGGCGATGACGTCTGGGTCTACGACACGTTGCAACACAGCATCGGTGGATTCAGCCAACAACAATCAGCTGACGGGTCAATCACCTTCACTAGCCAGTTCGGCGTCGTCCCGCTGTCGACACTTCCCGTTGTCAGTCGCAATGGAGTCGACCAAACCTCCCAAACGGCACCGGCACCCGAGCCAGCCCCAACGCCTCCTCCCGTGCTGCAAGAATCACCCGTCCCAGCACAGCAGCCCACTGCTCCAGCGCCTGCCGCCGATACGCCCGCCAACCCGAACGACGTGTTCGACACGATCAATCGCCTCGGCGGATTGCTCGACAAAGGCTACATCACCCAAGAAGAATTTGATCGGAAGAAGTCTGACCTGCTCGATCGAATCTGATCAAACGAGCGCGAACGAGATGCACCGACATCGCCCCGGACGAGCCGGCGTGAGGAATGTTGATGGCTCTTAAGCATGATGCGAACGGAGGGGAGTGAACTCGGTTGCAACGTGGCTTGGCTGTTCAGCGCTGCCCAACGGAACAGTTGGGGACAACTGTTCGACTCTGGCGCATCGCGAACGAGCTGCACTGCAATCGCGAGCCTGCATTTCAATGCAGCCCGTAGCGGTTCATCTTGTAGTGCAATGTTCGGACGCTGATCCCCAGAGCCTTTGCCGTTCGCTCTCGGTGGAAATCTTTCGCGGAAAGAGCTGATTCGATTCCGGTTCGCTCCGCCATCTCGGTGATTTCATTCAAGGTTCGAATCGTGGTGCCAGGTGCGATCGGTTGCGTCTGATGCTCCTGAGGCAAATCGCTGCGTTCAATCGTGTCCGCCGCGACTGTCACGACCATCCGTTCAATGTGGTTCCGAAGTTGACGCACATTGCCAGGCCAACTTGACGCGACCAAGGCATCCATGGCTTCGGCCGTCAACGATTTCAAAGGACGCCCGTGTCGATTGCAAAACCGGGATAAGAAGTGTTCAATCAACAACGGAATGTCTTCTCGGCGATTCCGAAGCGGAGGCACCTCGATGGGAACGATGTTCAATCGGTAATAAAGATCATCGCGGAACGTTCCGTCCTGCACCAATGTCATTGCATTGCGATTGGTTGCTGAAATGATTCGCGCCGTTGACTGAAGGGTTTGCTCGCCACCAATACGTGCGAATTGTCCGGTCTCCAAAACACGCAGCAAATCCACCTGGCTCTTGGCCGGGATCTCGGTGATCTCGTCCAAGAACAACGTTCCACTGTCAGCCTGTTCGAAACACCCCGGTTTTTGCCGTGACGCTCCGGTGAAGGCGCCTTTTTCGTGCCCAAACATTTCACTTTCCAGCAAACTCTCCGGCAGAGCACCTAGGTTGACCGCGACGAACGGGGCATTCGACCGAGCACTCAAGTCATGAATTGCTCGTGCGATCAATTCCTTGCCAGTCCCACTTTCGCCCTGAATCAAAACGGTTGCATCCGTCGATGCAACCTGGCGAACCTGCTTGAGTAACTCCTGGAACGTTTGGCAGTTGCCAATGATTCCAGCCATCTCGCCGGCTTCCGCCAACTTCTCCTTCAAATGATGGTTTTCGTGTTGCAACCGGTGATGCTCTGCCGCCTTCGCGACCTGCTGACGAATCAGGTTCAAATCGATCGGTTTGGAGATAAAATCGAACGCGCCCGATTTCATGGCATCGACCGCTGACTCCACGGTTCCGTTCGCGGTGATGATGATCGACATGACTCCCGGATCCCGCTGCTTGATCAATCGAACCAGGTCCACTCCATTCCGATCGCCGGGCATTTTCACGTCGGCGATCACAAGCTGAAATTTCCCGGCATCGAACTTGTCGAGCGCTTCATTGACTGAACTGGCCGTTTCAATGTGGTCACAACTCTTTTCGAGTCCGCGAGCCAAGCCAGACCGAATGTTCGGCTCGTCGTCCACGATCAACAGATGAAGTTCATTGTCCATTTCTAAATCGACTTCGACTTGGCGGGAGGTTTCAGTGCGAGCTGTTTGATGAGCTGGCGGATGGATGGCAATGATTGCCCAAGACGTTCGACTCTTCGGCTGAGACCTAACGCAGACCCGAAGTGACCGCGTGGCTGAAAAGGCAAATGGCAGACCAAAACGGTGCAATCAGGCTCCTGCCCCATCCAAGAACGCAACCAACCGGCCCAACTCATCCGGTTTCGTTCGCCTGAGCGGAACTGCGCCCCTTTCGACACGCCGGAACGTTCTATCTCGGACGCAAGCGTGGGCAACCGATGCACCAACGAACGAACGTTCCAAATGCAATCACCTGCAGCTTCCATGCAGAAACTTGCATTCCCGCTGGATTGCAATCGAATGACGTGAAAACAATGTTGCCGCATTCCGCACCGTTCTGGGCTGGATAAGCGTCCCTTCCGTGGCGATCAAATTTCGACCTCGGCCCATCAATTGCATTTTCGCGGAGTCCTTCACAATTTCGATCCCTTTATCGAATAGGTCCAACCACGATGAGTGTCCGAGTCCCCGCGATAGAACGACGTGTTGACGAGAGAGTTTTGAAATGGATCCATGCGGAACACAATGCACAAGAAATCCCCCCATCGGATGCCAACAAGCGGCTCGGTCCCTACATCACCATTTCAAGAGAGGCCGGGGCGGGAGGCAGTGAACTGGCACAACGCGTCGCCGAAAAACTGCAATGGGACCTGCTGGACCAACAGATCGTCGACTACATGGAACAGCAATACGGAACCCCAAGATGCTTGATCCAGCGTGTCGATGAAAAGCACGAAAGCTGGCTCAGCGAAATATTGACCTCCCGAATTGGCGGTCTGGGATTCTCGGAATCCACCTTCACTCACCGTGTCTCGAAACTCGTTCTACTGGCTGCTTCGCACGGGAACGTCGTCATTGTCGGTCGAGGAGCGAAGTACATCCTGCCTCCACAGCAAGGCGTGTCGGTTCGCGTCGTCGCACCTCTGAAACTTCGCATCCAACGCGTCATGTCAGAACGGCATCTCTCGGAGCGTGAAGCTCGTCACTGGGTCCTGAACAGAGACCGTCAACGGCGGAACTACATCCGAGAACATTTCCGTCAGGACGAATCGGATCCTCATCTCTACGACTTGGTTTTGAATGTCGGCATCGTCTCGCTAGACGAAGCTGCTGACATCATCATCGACTCTTCCCGACGATTGACTGACCGCTTCACCGAGTCGACTGTTCACTAAGCAGGCCGGCAGGAATGAACAGGTAGAACCTCACGTAGGCGAGTCTCTCTGAGACTCGCAAATGCCAGCGTCTCGAAGAGACGCCGCTACGTGATCAC
>NZ_JBICHO010000080.1:0-14122 GCF_043100905.1 Rhodopirellula sp. JB055
AGCACCATTCCAAGTTCGGTCAATCTTTTGCATGTCTTGATTCTTTGTGATCGTAAAAAGTGTCACACGAAGAGAGCCTTGAGATGGGCACTTTCGCGTTGCCCATCAGAACACCGGGCACATCAATCACAAATATATCAGCCTGCTCCGATTGCTACGAAATCAAAACGCCCCTACAACCACAAGGTATAAGATCACACCAGCGATTGAGATTACGGAAGAACCACTCGCCCAAAAACCAGTCCGACTTTCATCCGCCATGCAAAGATCCGCTTGGCAAGCAAGCAGGCAGGAAGAATTGCATCCCGCCTCGACAGCCGTTTAGGTGCTGCCCCGATTGTGCGGCAACCAGGGCGAACACCCATTGGCTCACCTACCTAAAAACGGTTGTCTGACGGGTCAT
The DNA here is from genome assembly GCF_043100905.1 of Rhodopirellula sp. JB055. Classification (NCBI taxonomy): domain Bacteria; kingdom Pseudomonadati; phylum Planctomycetota; class Planctomycetia; order Pirellulales; family Pirellulaceae; genus Rhodopirellula; species Rhodopirellula sp. JB055. The sequence continues at coordinate 404 of NZ_JBICHO010000080.1, forward strand.
TTCGATTGCTTGGGTTTCCGGCAAGAACCAGTCTTTCGTTGTTGTCCGACTTTGGATTCCCCCTGAGTACCAGAGGTCTTCGGCACCACGACGGTATAAGTCAGACCATGGTTGGTTTGGATAGTTACCGCGACATTTGACATGCCAGTTGCCACAACAATTTCCTATGAGAGTGGAAAAAGAATCGACCGATCAACTCGAACAAAGAATGCAAAACCCGGACCATCTCGTCCAACGAACGAATTCCGCATGATCACGAAGAACAGTGACAACTCCAGTTTCCGTTCGTGTCACCGGAGATTGTCATCTTCTGCGGATCACCCCAATTCGCTAATGAGGTCGTGCGATGCCAACGCTACCCAACCGTGGAGCGACGACAGTTGGCAACGAGTTCGATTCCACCTGTCGCCGCTGTGCGGCTTTGAACCGGTCCGGTGTCAATTGGGACATCGGGCTGCAACCCGAGGCTGACGACTGTCACCGCTCCGCGGTTTGGGTGGACCATGCGCCAGGCGAAGGTTTGGTCAGATCAGCCCCAATGATTCCATTGAGTCTGCAACCCTCATGAAGCCTTCGATGTTCGCGCCCTGGGCGTAGTTGCCAGGGACGCCAAACTCTTCCGCCGTTGCCAAACAGCGATCGTGAATGTCCTTCATGATCGCCGCCAGTTTTTGCTCCGTGTGCTCAAACGACCAAGCATCGCGAGAGGCGTTTTGTTGCATCTCCAGAGCACTGGTGGCGACGCCGCCCGCGTTGGCTGCCTTGCCGGGGGCGTAGGCGATTCCCGCCTCGGTGAACTTTTCGATTCCCTCCGGCGTCGTCGGCATGTTGGCTCCTTCCGCAACTGCGATGCAGCCTCCCTGCAACAGCGAATCCGCGTCCTTGCCAGTCAATTCGTTCTGCGTCGCACAGGGCAGCGCCACATCGCACTCGATCTCCCAGATCTTCCCTCCACGCTGATAGCGAGCCTGCTTTCGCGTCTTGCAATACGCTTCGACGGGCAGTCGGGCTTGTTCTTTGACCTGCTTCAGTGTCGGCAAATCGATCCCACTTTCGTCGTAGACAACGCCTTTGGAATCAGAACAAGCCACCACCTTGCCGCCCAGTTGAGTGACCTTTTCAATCGCATAGATCGCGACGTTCCCGGCCCCCGACACGATGAAGGTCTTGCCCTCGAGCGATTCACCTCGCGCAGCAAGCATCTGTTGAACGAAGTAGGCGAGTCCGTAACCGGTCGCTTCCGCTCGCACCAAGGCACCGCCGTAACTCAGCCCCTTGCCAGTTAAAACGCCCGATTCGTAACGATTGCTGATTCGTTTGTATTGCCCGAACAGATATCCGATTTCACGGCGGCCCACGCCGATGTCTCCAGCCGGAACGTCCGTGTATTCACCCAGGTGACGAGACAGTTCGGTCATGAAGCTCTGGCAGAACCGCATCACTTCGTTGTCGCTGCGTCCTTTGGGATCAAAGTCACTGCCACCTTTCCCACCACCAATTGGCATTCCGGTCAAAGCGTTCTTGAAGATCTGCTCAAAGCCCAAGAATTTGACGATCGACAAATTGACCGAAGGATGAAAACGCAGCCCGCCTTTGTAGGGCCCCAAGGCACTGTTGAATTGCACCCGAAATCCGCGATTGATCTGAACCTCGCCGCGATCGTCCTGCCAAGGAACACGAAAAATCACCTGCCGTTCCGGCTCGCAAATTCGCTCAATGATTTTCTGTTCCGTCAGCTTCGGGTACTTGGCCAAAACCGTCCCGATCGAGCCCAACACCTCTTTCACCGCTTGAATGAATTCTTGTTCGCCCAGGTTGCGATGTTGAATGTTGCAAAGTGTTGAATCCAACTTTTCATGCATTGTGAGTGTCAAATCTTCTGAAGGTATGCCGGGGAGCCAAACTTGGCGTGAAACAATCGCTCGGCCGACGATTGCCTGATTCCCGGTAAAGAAAGCCAAGGCAACGTGCGTTGTCAGTGGCTTGTCGATCGAAGGTGCTTCTATGCAATCATGGCCCCGGCACGGATAGGCCGCAGCACAAAACCCCGTTAGCACCTGGCGTACCGAAGAATGCGAGACGGGTCGTCAGGAGTCGCTCGGCATGGGCACAGTTTTGGGCCCCGTGCAACCTGCGCTGACGCTGGATGCGAAATGATTGATGCTCTGGCGCACTTTGGTTTTGTAACGCTTCATCCCTACTGGGATGAAGAAAAACCGGCGGCAACAACGTGTGCGCGCGCCGAAGCACCGAAAAGCGTCCACCGCCGGAACCGCAACGTCACCGGCAGTTGACAGCAGGCAAAGAACTGCCCAGCGATTTGATGGGGCACCAACGATGACTTGCGTTCCCTTCTCCTTCTCAACGCGTTTCGCGGAGCAGTGCGTCGGTCTCTTCGATGCGGAAGCGAGTGGTCACGACCGAATGCTTTTCCGGGCCGGGGCGATACTTGATGTAGGTGGTCGCCACGATCGTTCCATCGGGCAACAACTCGACGCCAGGATAACCACAATCGCGAACGTTCTTCGCGTGACTGTGCAAGAGCTTGATACGATATTGCCCGGGCCGATTCTCGCGAATGTCCTCGTAGGTTCCCACCCAAGCCACAAAGTGGCCAAGCGTCGGGCTGCCGGGAGCCTGATCACGAAACGCGAACACCCAACGACCGTCCGGCAACGCCACGCCGATATGCCGATCGCCTGACAATCCCCATGGCGTGTCAACGGGCGTGCTCCATGTCTGCCCCTCGTCGCGGGAAAACATCACCAAACTGCGACCGCGGTGCGTGTTCTCGCGCATCAAGCAACACAACTCTTCGCCGTCAGGTGACCGAAACACAAACGGCTCACAGGGATTCTTCCCTTCCACTTCCGCGACAACTCGCGGCTCAGACCACGTGAACCCGCCATCCGCTGTGATGGTTTGCAACACAGTCAGCGGTGCCTTGTCTTTGCCGTCCGGTCCTTTGTGATACAGCCCCAACGTTCGTCCATCTTTCAGTGTGACCACGCTACTGAACGTCATCACACATGGAAAACCAAGTGGCGGCATCTCCGTCCAAGTCTTCCCATCATCTTCGCTCATGATGCTAGGCATCCCGGGACCGCCACGCTGGTTGAGCGCCGCTGAGAACACCCACAATCGTGGCTTCCCATCGGGACCCGCAATCCGATAGATACTCGGACAATTCTGATGCTTGGAGAAATGGATCGGCAACTTATCATCCAGTCGCGACCACGTCAGTCCACCATCCTCGCTCTTGGCCATCGGGCCGGCGGAGCCACCGTGATTGACACACCAGACACAATAGATCGTGTCGCTCTCCGGCAACCTCAACGTCGTCGGATGGCCTTGATAGACATCTTCCGTTCCCTCCGCGATGATGACTTGGCGTTCAGTTTGCTGCGACAAATCCACGGTCGGCACATCCGGACCGTCGCCGGATGCGACCGAAGTTGCCAATAGGATTCCAGCCATCCCAAGCAATGGAAGGCGCGTAAAGACGGAGAACAGATTACTTCGATCAGGGAGCGATCGATTCATGGTCAATTCCAGTGAGGATAGGAGGCGGGACTTCGATTCAAAACCGAAAGTCTACTCGCTTCCCAAGTCGTTTTGGCAACGACCGCGTCTCAGATGATCGAACGAGGTCAATCGAACCCGTTGCCGGCTTCATACAGCTCTTTGACTTTCTTGGCGGAGAAAGCTCCTTGAAAGATAGCCAGCTCATCGATTCGGCCTCGCAGTTCTCGGTTGTAGCGGACCGATTCGACGCGAAGAGATGACTCGCCCGCATTTGCCTGGTCATCAGGATTCGCAGCAGACGGATTCGCGATCGTTGACCCGAAAGCACCAATAGTGCACGGGCCAAAGACAAGCGAAGTGGCATGATCCCATTGCCTTTGCTGCGTGAGTTCGCCATCGATGTAGTACGTGGCCTCTCGCTTTTGAGCGTCAATGGACGCTACCAGATGCGTCCATCTTCCCAAAGGAACCTTCGTTCGCTCTGAGTTGATCGTGAAGGCATGGGACACACCAACACTCATGCCACCGCTTCTTAGGATGTTCCAGTGATGCTCACCGGATTGCCAATCTCGCGTGTTGAAAAACGCCTGCAACGCTTGATCAAAACGATTGACCTGAATCCATCCCGAGATCGTGAGTGCATCAAAGGTCCCAGGGATATCCAATTCCACACGATCACCGGCACGTTCCAGTAACAAAGCTCCCTTGTTCGGCCAGCGGCCTGTCGCCCAGATGCAACCTTGGATCTGACCATCAATGTCCAACCCGGATTGACTCCGATCGCGAAGCAAAGCGGGAGCGTCCGCGTCCGGCTCAAAATCAAAGTACAACAGCGTGGAAGGATCTTTGCGCCGTGCCGTGCTGTCGGCGAGCCAACGCTGGTATCCAATTTTGCTGCGAGTTGTGAACGCGACATCATCCGTCGACGAAAGATGCTTGGTGCCCACCGAGGTCAAGTGCACGGCGGTGTCCTCCTGGATCCGCCGCGAGGGCAGGTTGGCGGTGCGCACGTTGACCTCACCGGCAAACACATGCAATTCCACGTCTTGTTCTTCGCTGACATAGACGCCGAACTCGGTGCCCAGGTCTTCGACATCCGCCGTCGGTGTCTGAATCACAAAGCCATGGCCGGCCTCGGGAACGATCGCGCGTGCTCGCCCCGCGTCCATCTTCATCCGCAGTGAATCGACCACGGTGAACCGCGCCGGGGCCTCGATCGAAACATCCACTCCACTGTCAAAACGAAGCGTGATGGAACCCTCGGTGAGTTCGTAATTCCCCTTTTGAAAGAAGTTATCCTGAGGCGACAAACCATCGTTGAACCGGTGGTTGTACCCCGTCACCAACCAAGCCACCTTGAAGGAACTCAGCGTGACTGGCGTGTCATCAACGGACTGCGATACCTTTGTCGACCGCGATTGGGCCACAGTGGGCTCGGGCGACGCCTTCCAAACGCCAGAGGACAACACGCCAACCACAGCAATCAAACTGGCTGCAACAGCGACCGTCAGCCAGCGGGCATTGATTGGCTGAGAGGAAACGGTGGCAAGCGACTGCGGTTCGAGCATTTCCGATTCGCTGGAACTCGACACGCGAGAACTCGCTTCGCTCTGCAGGAACAGCCGCGAATTTTCATCTTCGCCGATGTCTTCGTTCCAGTAGTGTCGCAACTGCGCATCAATCGCAGCGGCGCGGCGAAACCGGTCTCGGTAGCTTCGCTTGGCTTCCAATGCCAACCGGAGTTCGGTTTGCTCGTTTTCGTTCAACTCCCCGAGAAAGTACTTCTCGATCAAGTCATGGATCTGTTGTTCGTTCATGAGAAGAGAGTTCAGAGGGGGAGATCGAAGTCAGCCGAGGAAAGTCGCTGCACCACACAGTCGTGCAACTTCACGCGGAGACGTCCGATCCGCTTGTACAAACTATTTGCGGAATGCCCGCCCGCTTCCGCCAATGCCAGCACGCCACCTCGCGAGGTATGCGGTGCCAGCAACAGCTTTTGATGATCTTCGCTGAACGACCGCAGACAATGCTGGATCGCGGATTGTTGTGCCTGCCGTATCTCCGCCTCGTCCTCCGCGGATTCATCCATCAACTTGGAGATCAAGTCTTCGCTGAGCACCCAATTCTGGCGAGCATGCCGACGCCTCGCTTTCAGAATTTCGAAACGCAAGATGACTTTGGACCAAGGCAGAAACTCGTCGTCCGATTCCAGTTGTTGAATCTTTCGCCACATCACCAAACTGGCTTCCTGCAGCACATCGTCGACCGCGTTCCAATCCGGCAGAAACGCGCGAGCGATGCTGGCGAGTTCTCGCTCGTGTTTGAGGAACAGTGATAAGAAGCGACCTTCGTCCATCATCGACTGGGTTCAAGTGAGGGGAAGATTGGAGATCGACCGAGCCTACCCGCGGGCCGCCTGACGCTGTCACGCCACCGACAAACTCCCGCTGCCACACGAACTTGCCGGTCGAAATTAGAAAAAAACGAAGAATCGGCAGGCAGGTTCCTGCGGCAGCGGGAGTATGCAGGACAACCACCGATCACAATCGGTATTTTTCTGACGCGCACGCGTCTTGTTGCGAGGTTTTTCATGCTGAATTTCCGTTTCGATGCCTTTCGATCATTCTATCTGGCTGGCGTTGCGATCGCTGCTCTGGCGACTTGCGACGTTCTGCCAGGCGAGTTGCAGGCGAAAGCCGATGAGATCGAGACGGTGGACTTCAGCAGTCAGGTCCGGCCGATCCTTTCGGATCGCTGTTTTCACTGCCACGGTCCCGATGCGGACAATCAGGATTCCGATTTCCGGCTCGATCGCCAAGAGAACTTGGTCGCTGACCTTGGAGGCTACGCCGGCGTCGTGCCTGGCGATCTGGAAGCCAGCGAACTGATCGCCCGCATTCGCAGCGAGGACGAGTCAGACATGATGCCGCCACCGGACAGCAACCGGTCGCTCAGCGAAGAAGAAAAACAAATCCTCGAACAATGGGTCGCTCAAGGTGCCCCCTACGAAGGACACTGGGCGTTCGAGCCACCAATTCGACCGAAGGTGCCCACGGCAACCGTGACCCAAGCGGGATGGTCCAAGGACATCATCGATCGCTGGTCGATGAACCCCATCGATGCCTTCATTGCCCAGAAACTGCTCTCCAATGAGCTCACCCCATCACCTGACGCGGATCCCGCCACCCGCCTAAGACGCGTGTCATTGACATTGACCGGGCAACTCCCCAGTCCTGAACTGCAAGCCGAATACTTGGCTGGCCCAAGTGAACAAGCCTTCGAAAAAGCAGTCAATGAATTGATGTCGACTTGGGACTATGCCGAGCGTCAAGCGTTGCTCTGGATGGACGCCGCTCGCTATGCCGACACCGACGGCTATCAAAACGATCCCGAACGCAGCAACTGGCCCTGGCGAGACTGGGTGATTCAAGCGTTCCACAACAACATGCCTTTCGACCAGTTCACGGTCGAGCAGCTTGCCGGTGACATGCTTCCCAACGCAACGGACGAGCAACGACTCGCCACCGCGTTCAACCGGAACCACCGCCAAAACAGCGAAGGAGGCGCGTTGGCAGAAGAGTTCTTGGTCGAAAACGTGATCGATCGCGTGGAAACAACCGGAACCGTTTGGCTTGGTTTGACGCTTGGATGCACGCGTTGCCACGACCACAAATACGATCCCGTCTCACAACGAGAGTTCTACCAGTTCTACGGTTACTTCAACAACATCGGCGAGCGTGGGATCGGCAAAGGCGTGAGTGCCAACCCCACGATGAAGTTCGCTTCGCCGCTGGCAACAGTACCCCCGCAAGAACTCGCGGCGGTGGAGCGGGCCGAACAAGCGATCCAGGATTCCGAGTCCGGGATTCATCATCGGATGGACCAATGGGCAGCCGAAACCCAACAACTGCTGCAAACTTCCCTCGACGTGGAGTGGCAGCAGGTCTTCTTCGACGAAATCCATTTAACCGGTGAAGGGAAACTGGAAAAGGAATCCGATCACACAGTTGGCTTCCAACCCACCAAAGGAAAAAACGCCCAGAACGTTGCCTATGAATTCGTGATCCCAGGTGACCTTTCCGGCACGAGCATGTTCAAGATAACGGCTTTGCCTGACAAGCGGTTTGGTGCACCTCGCAAGTTGGCTCCCAGCGTGAACGGCAACTTCGTGTTGACCGATTTTAAGATTCACATCGGCGACCAAATCCAAACGGTGCAATCCGTCTCAGCTTCCTTTGCACAAGACAACTACCCTGCGTCGAACGCAATCGACGAGGATCCCAAATCAGGCTGGGCGGTCTTTGGACCGAACGTCGAAGAGCAACCCGTTGACATCACGTTCCTGTTGCAAGAACCGATCCAGTCCAACGCCGAGCAACCCACCAAGCTCACGCTTCGATTCGACAGCCCGTTTGCAAATCACGTCATCGGCAAACTCCAAATCGAACGCTCCACATCAGCGACGGATCTGCCCAAGCGGGTGACTGGACTGAATCAAAGGCTGAAGGACATCCTGCTGAAACCCGCCGAGGATCGGACGAAAGCGGATCGCAAACAATTGCTGACCCACTACCGCAAAATTGACCCACCGCTGAAGTCCGCCCAACAACAATTCTCCGCCGCTGACAACGCGTTGATGCAGAAAACGGGGCCTCGTGTCCCGGTGATGGTGATGAAAGAACGTGAGTCGGATCCGCAACCGGCCTACCTCTTGAATCGCGGCCAATACGATCAACCGGTGAAAGACGAACCTCTACCGCGAGGCGTTCCCTCGGCCCTGCTGCCTTCCTCCGATGCACGCCAACCGCAGGATCGTTTGGAACTGGCACGCTGGATGGTCTCTCGTGAAAACCCGCTGACCGCTCGAGTCACCGTCAATCGGATTTGGCAAAGTCACTTCGGAGCCGGCATCGTCAAAACCGCTGAAGACTTTGGTTTGCAAAGCGAGATGCCCAGCCATCGCGAATTGCTCGATTGGTTGGCCGTGGAGTTCATCGAATCCGGCTGGGACGTCCAAGCGATGCATCGTTTGATCGTGACCAGTGCGGCCTTCAATCAATCGTCCAAGCGGAATCACGGGCTCAACGACCCCGACCCTGAAAATCGACTGATCAGCCGCGGGCCTCGCTATCGCGCCGATGGGTTCGTGATCCGTGACCTTGCTTTGCAAGTGGCGGGAATTGCCAACGACAAAGTCGGCGGGCCTTCGGTGAAGCCCTATCAACCGAGTGGGTTGTGGGAAAGTGTGGCCGCTAGGGCCGGCACGCGATACAAGACCGATCAGGGCGACAGCCTGTATCGAAAAAGCATGTACACGTACTGGAAACGAGCCGTCAATCCGCCGCGTCAAACGATCTTCGACGCCAGTGGTCGCGAGGTTTGCAACGTCCGCGTTCGACGCACGAACACACCGCTTCAGGCTCTGGTGTTGATGAATGACCCGACGTTTGTGGAAGCCGCCCGCAACCTGGCTCAACGTGCCCTGCAACTCGATGCTACCGACGACGAACGACTCTCGCAACTATCTTTCTGGGCGATCGCCAAGCGGCCCACATCATCGACCTTGAAAGTGATGTCACGCAGTTTGTCTTACTTCCATGACCACTACCAAGCCGACCCGGATGCCGCCGAGAAACTGCTGGCAGTTGGAGAATCGAAACCCGACAACCAACTCGATCCGACAAAGTTGGCGGCGATGACTGCCGTTGCTCACCTGATCTTGAACACCGACGAATTCATCACCGTTGAATAGAGAACATGCCATGAAACCCAATGACATCACTGACGAACATCGCCTGCTGCTGACTCGTCGTCATTTCTTTGGCCGGTCGGCATCAGGAGTCGGCATGGCGGCCCTCGCGTCCATGATGGGACGCTCGGCGATGGCGGAAAACAACGCGTCCTCAGCAAGCAACGCTTCGCAACGGGACTTCCCTGAGCCCAACGGGGTGATGAACGAATACCACACGCCGCCCAATGCCAAACGAGTCATCTACTTGTTCCAAAGCGGTGCTCCATCCCAGCAAGAATTGTTCGACTACAAACCCGCCTTGCAGCAACACGAAGGCAAGGAACTGGCTGATTTCGTCGATATGAATCAGCGAGTGACGGGGATGACCGCGGGACAAAAGTCGTTTCCGATGGCTGGCTCGCGGTACAAATTCGCCAAGCACGGGGAAGCGGGTTTGGAACTCGGTAGCGAGCTGATTCCAAAGATTTCAACGCTGGCCGACGACATGTGCTTGATTCGCTCGATGCACACCGAGGCGATCAACCACGACCCAGCGATGACCTTCTTCCAAAGCGGGAACCAATTGCCCGGCCGCCCCAGTGTGGGATCGTGGCTGCACTACGGCCTGGGCACGATCAACGAGAACCTGCCCACCTTCATTTCGATGGTGTCACGCGGCACGGGGCGTCCCAACTGCCAACCGCTCTACGATCGACTGTGGGGAAGCGGGTTCCTGCCGTCCACCTATGCCGGCGTCAAACTCATGAGCGTCGGGGATCCGGTGTTGTACCTGAGCAACCCGGATGGCTTTGATGCCAAGGCCCGGCGCCGCATGCTCGACGACCTGCAGCAACTCAACCAAGAAAAGCTGGATGAATTCGGTGACCCTGAAATCCATTCGCGAATTCAGCAATACGAATTGGCGTACCGAATGCAAACCTCGGTGCCTGACCTGACCGACTTTTCCGACGAGCCCCAGCATGTTCTGGATGCTTACGGTCCCGATGTGACGAAGCGTGGAACGTACGCCTACAACTGCCTGCTGGCGCGTCGTTTGGCAGAACGCGACGTGCGATTCATTCAGCTCTTCCACATGGGATGGGATCAACACTTCACGCTGCCAAAGCAATTACCCGGCCAGTGTCGCGACGTTGATCAAGCGACAACAGCGTTGGTGAACGACTTGAAACAACGCGGTCTCATGGAAGACACTCTTGTCGTTTGGGGAGGCGAATTCGGGCGCACCTCATACTGCCAAGGCACATTGAACGCAGAGACCTACGGTCGCGATCACCATCCACGTTGCTTCTCGCTGTGGATGGCTGGTGCCGGCATCAAACCTGGGATGTCGTACGGAGCAACCGACGAGGTTTGCTACAACATCACCGAGAATCCGGTCCACGTCCACGACCTGCACGCCACGATGTTGCACTTGTTGGGCATCGATCATGAACGCCTCACCTACCGCTTCCAAGGCCGCTACTTCCGCCTCACCGACGTCCACGGACGCGTCATTCGAGACATCCTCGCCTAAGCAGGTAGGCAGAAAGATCGAACCGAATCATGTCGCCCACGCGGACTGAGTTGACGCGGAAACGGTGACGATCGCTAGAACCGCTCAGGAATCGAAAGACACCTGCCGACCGGGTCGGAAATTCGACCAAATGCTTCAGCCACAAAACAGACCATCAAGACATCACGAGATGCACAGCGTGACCGTGTAGAATGAAGACCACAGCCTTTCTGACCTCACCCTCCCCATTGCATCCTGGAACATCTCTTGAATCGAATCTTGTCTTTCGGCTTGCTCGCGTTCGCTTGGCTTTGTATCGCGTTGCCGGCCAACGCTCATTACCTCTGGATCTCGGTCGATCGAGAACCATCCGAAAACGCAAGAACAAACATCTACTTCGAGGAAGCACCTCGTCCCGGCGACGGCTCTTATCTGGACCACTTTCTGGGCAAAAGCGATGTCTGGATTCGGACGCTTGAAAATCCAGATCCGGCTGCGATTCAAGCAAAAGAAATCAATCAGGGCGACCACCGCTGGATGCGAACAGAACTGCCGTCAGCGGTTCAGTACAGCGTGGATGCGTACGGCAAATTCGGCGTTTATGCATACGGCCAAACCAAGGTGCTCCTGCACTACTATGCACGCACGCTTTCCGTGGCCTCTCATGATGCCATGCACGAACTTGGTCGAGCCGAACAAATGGACTTGGATTTGGTGCCGCATGACGAGGGAGAACAGTTCGATTTCAAACTGCTTTGGAAAGGTGCACCTGTCGCGGACCGCATGGTTTTCGTCCGCGGTGAAAATGGATTTCGCAAAAACGTAAAAACGGACGCGTCGGGTCGCATTCAGTTGCAGCGTCCACCAACGGGCGACCTAACGTTGCGAAGCAGCGTCGAGTTCTCGACTCCCGGCGAAGAAGCAGGCGAACGCTACGAAAAAATCAGGCACAACATCACGCTGGTTTTGCCTCAGACCACCGCGGCCGACGGACCATGAGCTGAAGTTCGCAGCCCATCATCACCACGACCGGACTGCGGCCGTTCACAAACAGTCGTGGAGCGATCGAAACCCAAAAGCATGGGAACGGCAGTGAAAACAGCATCTCGCTCACTGCTTGGTGGTTCTCACTACAACGTCCAGTAGATCGTCATGCCTCCGATGTAAACCAGCAGCACGGCGAACGAATCAACGCCCATACCTAAGAGGGTTCGGTCACGGCGTTCCAGAATTCCCCATAAATACAACCCCGTGACGACGATTCCGATCATGCCAAGAAACGCCACGGAGGGTTGCACGGCATCAAAGATTGCGCCGTCACGATAGGTGATCTCGGCGGGCAAGAACAAGGCGACCTCCAAACTGTTGGTGCCCAATATGTTCGCGGCTGCCATGCTGTATGCACCGAAGCGAACCGCGGAATAAGTCGTGCTGACTTCCGGCAAACTGGTGGCCAGAGCCACCAACGTCGAACCGACGATGCTCTGACCGATCCCAGTTTGTTCCGCGATCGCTTCACCGGTGCTAGCCACAAAGAACCCGCCAATCAAAACCGCCAGAGCGGCCACTGAAAACGAACCGACCAACCTCGCGGTGGACACATCCTCGAATGCCTCTTGGTGAGCGTCCTTCAGATCGCGAGCAGATTCGGGCGGCTGAGCAACTTCACCTCGCGGTTCCCAACGTGGGTCACCTTCGTAGCGGTAGATCACACCCATCGATAGCAGATAAGCGACGAACAAAGCCACCGGCCAAACCCCGACCCCCATCCATGAGAACAATTCACCGCTGACGACGGCGGCAGAGGCCAAAGCGACCAACCCCATCAGCATGATGCCCGCCATCAACAATGACGACTGAGGCGAAAACAACGTCAAAGGACGCCCCCGGAGGACGAACACGTCGATCACGGCCAGCACCGCGATCTGCATCACGACGCCGCCCAGCAAATTCGTTCCCGCCAGCTCGGCGGCCCCTGAATAGGACGCGGTGATGGTGGTTGCTAACTCCGGCAAACTCGTCGCTCCACCGAGTAAAAGCGCCCCGGCAAACGCCTGGCCGAGTCCAGTGCGATCGGCGAACAGATCGACGTATTTGCTGAGTTTCGTGCCAGCCGCCCACACCAGCGCGGCACCGACGGTGAAGACCAAGAGATTGATTCCAATGCTGTTGCTTGCGAAATCCATGGGCCGTGCATCTGTTCATTCGGATAGAAGATGCGTCACGCGTTGCAGCGTGACACGGAACGTTGCCCAGCCTTTCGGGGGCGGACACGATCGCTCATCGCAATTGTCGTGGATCAGCTGCTGGGCAGTTTTGCCAGCCCAGGCCAACGTGATGCCATGATGTAGACAGCGTGCAACATGCCTGGCACAAACCCTAACAACGTCAACACGACGTTGATCCAAAAATGTTTGCCGGCGCCGAATTGCATGTAAACAGATACCGGCGGAAGAATGAATGCGAGTAGCAAGCGAATGTAGTTCATGATCAATCTGTGAGGCTTCGGTCATGGCAGGGAATCGCTCTTCAGAATCGAGCGAAGTCATGGGAAGAGCGTCGCAAGTTTTGCGCCAAGCATGGACTTTGGCCGCTTCAGAATCGGCATGTAGCTTGCAGCGGTGCAAGTCTCGGATGCCCTGCCTCTTTAACGATTCCCTCAACTCGGTTCTTGTCTTTTCTTGTCTTTCGACAAATGAAGATTTCCGCGTGGTTCGACAACCTCACCCCGATTCTTCAGGACTTGGTTGCGGGCGGGTTCACTTGGGTACTGACAGCGGTTGGAGCTGCGATCGTCATCCATGTGTCGCCCCTCCTGCCATTTGCACTCAGCTTCGCGGCTGGCGCGATGGTCAATGTCGTAGGCGATGAACTCGTCCCGGAAACCCAGCAAGAAGGCAACGAAGACCTTGCCACGCTGTGCCTGATGCTCGGCTTCGTCGTGATGATG
>NZ_JBICHO010000081.1:0-3462 GCF_043100905.1 Rhodopirellula sp. JB055
TGGGTATCAAAGTGTCGGTGTCGTACTCTTCCAAACAACAGAAACATCACCGAAGAAGGCAAGCAGGATCGGAATAGCATGCAAGTGGATGGAGGTTTGGACTGCGCAGGTTTTGTTCCACGACTTCGCCCCGTGGGGCGTAGGACCGAACAAAAAACAACGCCGCATTTCCCGTTTCAACACCAAACTTTTAGCAGTCGACGTCAGCGCCCACACGACTCATATCGTTCGGCCCGATCATTCCTGTCGACCTCGTTCGCACAACCGCTATTTCACTGGCGTGATCACGACCGTGTGAGTGACTGGGACGATCACATCTTGAATCGCCTGGACCAACTTGGCTCGCTTGGCTTCAGTGCTTTTGACCGCGGCCTCCAGATCCTTTTTGCCTTCCTCGCATTGGAATATTTTCTTGATCTTAATCGTTTAAAACGCCTGTTTGGCGGCCACCGCTTGGTCGATCGCTTGAAACGCTTGGCTGAACGGATTGACTTGAAAGTGCTCAGCCAAATTCACTCCTTCGGCCAATTCTTCCTTCGTGAACTCTTGGCTGTGTTCTCCCCAACGGACATTGGCTTTGGCAGCTTTCAAACCACTGACGGTCAGCAAAAACTGATTCAGTTCTTCGTTGAACGGTACCAACGCCATCCCGGAACGGATGCTGTTTTCATCGTCGGCCTTTCCGGTCGCACAATACGGATAACGATCGCTTTGAAAGGTCACTTGGTACGACGAATCATCGGATTTGATTCCAACAAGCGAATGATGATCGTCGCCTTCAGCGGACGTCGCTGCCAAGTCCACCTTCAAATTCGCGATGGGCTCACGGATCCCCATCGATTTAAGAAAGCCATAAGCCATGATGACTTGGCCAGCCCAGGGCGGATGAATTCCGTCGTTGCCAGTCACCTGATATGGTTTGTCATCGGTGCCGAATTTCTTGGCCGCGGTGATTTGAGCAACATACATCGGCCAGAACAAATCCGCGAAAGCGACGTTTTCTTCTTTCGCGATTTCGATTCCCAGGTCGCGCAGGGTGCACAGGTTCAGGTTGTGTTCGTCCAGCGTGCATGCGGGAGCCTTGACCCAGGTCGCGATTTTCCCGGCACAACCGGGTGATCCCAAAACGACTTTGACGCCGGCTTCTTTCAACCGCCGAACGATGTGTTGGTAGTTGTCCTTGTACCAATGCCCGTTGTTGACGTCGTAGGCGCGATACCGAGCATCGTTCATCCCATAGCAGAGCGTCGCGATGGTGGGCTCGAAACGCAAGCAATCGGAATCCATGCGGCGGAGGAATCCGGCCGCGGTTTCGCCGCTCCATCCAAGTTGTCGTGTTTCAATTTCCAAGTGCGGCATGCACGCGGTCAAGTAAGTCTCGATCATCCGCGAATACTTTTTCTGCTCGGTGATCGAATCTCCGATGATCACCAAACGATCGCCCTTGGCCAACAGCAGCGGTCCAATCTCAGGAGCCTTGGACGGGAAGAATTTACCAAACTCAGGGTCATCCGGTTTGGGCTCGTACTGGTACGGCCCGGACTCGGGGAACTTGGGCAGCGAATTTTCTTGGGCGAATGCGTTTGCAGCGCAGAAGACAAAAAACGCGACAAGCAATCCGATGCTTCGCAAAATCGTTGGTGTCATGGTGGGTCTCTTGGTGTCGATGATGAGATTGAAATGGGGAAGGTGAGGTGGGAGGTTGATGGCCAACGGCCTTTTTCAACGTAGCCTGGGACAACGTCCCAGGAACCGGAAAAACCATTGACTCATTTGGCCAACGGCCAAATTCAATCCGTTTGGTTTTGGGTTGAATATGGCCGTTGGCCAAATCGATCGGAGCTCAACCATGGGCGGCGCCCAT
Source organism: Rhodopirellula sp. JB055 (assembly GCF_043100905.1). Lineage (NCBI taxonomy): Bacteria > Pseudomonadati > Planctomycetota > Planctomycetia > Pirellulales > Pirellulaceae > Rhodopirellula > Rhodopirellula sp. JB055. The sequence goes on from NZ_JBICHO010000081.1 coordinate 1,865, forward strand.
GGCTATGATGACAATGGCCTTTGGCCAAAGAGTTTATGTCTTGGACAATCAACGCAATGGATCGCCTTCTCTCGTCTCAGTGACTTAAATCGGACGGTTGGTTGGGAGCGATGCTCATGGGTGGGTTGTTGGGATCAATCTTCTTGTGCTCCCAGTACCAACCGTCAGCCTTCTTTTCCAAAACGCGGTGCTGGCTGTTCTTTGCCAATGGGGCGGGATCCGATCGCACAAACTGTCTCAGTCTCTGAGCAGCATCCGCGTGCTCGGCTTGACCGATCAAGTTCTCAAATTCGTTTGGATCATTGATGACGTCATAGAGTTCTTCGCTGCCATCGGCGTAGCGAATCAAACGGTACCGTTCGCCCTTGATTCCTTGGTTGCCCGGATTGTGTTCCGTGATCGCGGGTGTTTCGCGAATTTGTTCAGGTGACCGAATTTGCGGGACCAAACTGAGGCCTTCGACATCCTTCGGGGCGGGCAATCCGGTCAATTCCGAGAGTGTGGGATAGATGTCTAACAGCTCCGCTGGCGACTGCGTTCTTCCGTGAAGGATTCCGGGGCCCGCAAAAATCAATGGCACGTGGGTGGAACGTTCCCACAAAGTGTTTTTTCCCGTGACATTCTTTTCACCTAAGTGCCATCCATGATCGCTCCATAAACAAATGATCGTGTTGTCTCGATGAGACGTCTTTTCAAGTGCAGCCAGAACGCGACCGACTTGGCTGTCAACGAAACTGATGCAGGCCAAATACGAGTGCACCAAATTTTTCTGTTGGTTGTGTGCTTCCAACCAACTCATCCGTGGCTCGGGCAATTTCCAGTGCAGGTACCAACTGAACGGGGAACAATCGAGGCGATCATCGCTTCGATACGGTGGCAACTGCAGCGTTTCATCGTCGTAGAGCTCCCACCACTTTGGCGTGACATGGCAGGGAACGTGAGGCAGGAAGAAGCCACAGCTCATAAAGAACGGTTCGTCGTCGGGCATGGCCTCCAGTTTCTCGGTCACCCAGTCAGCGACCTTGTAATCGCCTTTGTCTTCATCGCGGTGATCGAACACGCCCCAGTCCATCAGCGGGTGATCACCGACTGGCGTCGATGGGATCAACTTCTGGGGCGGCTTCACACCAGCGACGCCGGGCGGACCAATCTCATCGAATTCCGTTTCGTCGCGGCCGTAGCGACCGTGATAAACCTTGCCCGCCGAGTACGTGCGATAACCATGAGCTTTGAAGTGCTGAGGCAAAGCAACGCGGTCTTTCCATTCCGGCAAATCGCGAAACCATGGTGCCAAGCCGTAGATGCCGGTCGTCGATGGACGCAGTGAGAGCATCAAACTGGTTCTCGACGAATTGCACAGCGGCGATTGGCAATGAGCGTTGGTGAACGTCATGCCACGTTCAGCCAACGCCTTCATCGCGGGCGTCTGGACTTGAGGATGCCCACCGAGTGGTTCGACCCAATCGTTCAAATCGTCGATGCAAATCATCAAGACGTTCGGACGACTGGATGAATCCTGTGCAAAGGACTCGGAAGCGAACAGCGTCGCGGCAAGGACGACGCTCCAAACAAAAAGCTGGTTCATTTGGCTGGGGTGG
>NZ_JBICHO010000082.1:0-10650 GCF_043100905.1 Rhodopirellula sp. JB055
AACTTGGCCGCGAAGCGACGGGGGTCTTGCCTTTGGTATTGGTCGCCTTGGCGGTTGCCATCCTGTCGTACTTCCTGGCACGAGTCGGCGCTGGGATGACACGTTGGTTTTCGCGATCGCGAATCGACAGTTCGCTTTTGCGGCAAGTGTTCGGCAACGTGGTCGGCGTGTTAATCTTCATCGTCGGAATCTACGTTGCCCTCCGTGTGTCTGGTTTGACCCGGTTGGCAGTCACCCTGCTCGGCGGCACCGGATTGGTCGGTCTGGCCCTCGGGTTCGCGTTTCGCGACATCGCCGAAAATTACCTGGCCAGCATCCTGATCTCACTCAATCATCCTTTTCGCGTGGGCGATTTGATCGAAGTGGAAGGAGCCAAAGGATTTGTTCGAAAGGTCACCACACGTGGAACGGTCCTGAACACGTTGGAAGGCAATCAAATCCAGATGCCCAATAGCACCGTGTACAAAGGGAAAATCACCAACTACACGGCCACTCCACTGAGTCGACAGGACTTCACGGTTGGAATCGGATTCGAAGATTCGATCGTCGAAGCCCAGGAAATCGTGATGTCCGTCCTGAATGACCATCTTGCTGTCATCGATGATCCGGCACCGATTGCAATCGTCGAATCGCTCGGCAGCGCGACCGTCAACTTGCGAGTCTTCTACTGGTTCGACCAAACGACTCACTCGCCTTTGAAGGTCAGCAGCAGCGTCATCCGTCTGGTCAAACAGCAGCTCACCGAAGCAGAAATCACGATGCCTGATGAGGCTCGCGAATTGGTCTTCCCACGCGGCGTGCCAGTGCAAATGGTGGAGCAGTTGCCGACTGCATCCGCTCCGGTTCCCAAAGCATCACGGTCTAAAATGGAACCCACCCAATCCGTCGGAGAAGGCGATTTGAAGGCCGAACAAAGCGAAGTCTTGCGTGCCACCGAGGACGACGAGATTGTCGAAGGTGAGGCGAACCTGATCGCATGAAAGCTTACCTGCAACAATTGGTTTACCGGATCCGAGGTAGCTATTGGTTCATTCCTTCGTGGATGGTGTTCTCCGCGATCGTGCTCTCTCAAGTGACGATCTGGATCGATCGTTCCCTTGGCAATGCTTGGTTGCAAGATTACTGGTTCACGTCGATGAACCAACCCGACGGTGCTCGCGCGCTATTGGCAACGGTGGCGGGCTCGATGATCACCGTCGCTGGTGTCACGTTTTCGTTGACGATTCTGGCCGTGTCGCATGCCACCTCGCACTTCGGGCCGCGTTTGCTCGACAACTTCATGCGAGACCGTGGGAATCAGATCACGCTGGGGACGTTTGTCGCAACTTTCTTGTATTGCTTGCTGGTGCTGCGAGTGGTTCGTGGCGAAGCGGTTCCCGAGAGTTGGGACATGACCGTCGAAGCCTTTGTTCCCCAGTTGTCATTGTTCGTCAGTTTGATCTTGACCATCGCCAGCGTCGGTGAACTGATCTACTTCATTCACCATGTTCCCGACAGCATTCATATCTCGACTGTTCTGCGAAGGTTGGCAACGGACATGTCCGCCAAGTTCGATGAGCTTTACCCGGAGACTCTTGGTGTTCCTCTGGATGAACACAAGGAACCGCCGACGCTCGCGAAAGATTTTTTGCACGCGGTGCCTTCCTCGGTAACCGGTTACTTGCAGGGAATCGACGAGGATGAACTGATGAGCTTTGCGAAGAAATACCAGGCGGTCGTGCGATTGAAAAAACGTCCGGGTGATTTCATTTGTCGCGGCGAATTCCTCGCCGAAGTGACCCGAACGATTGATTGGAACGAGGATCATTCCGACCAAGTTCGACGCGGATTCACCATCGGTTTTTCACGAACGCCCACCCAAGACGTGTTCTTCATCCTCAACGAATTTGTGGAAGTGGCAACACGTGCGCTCTCACCAGGCGTCAACGACCCCTTCACCGCCATGCAGTGCATCGATTGGCTGTCCGACGGTTTGGTTCAATTGTCTCGGCGTGAACTCCCCACTCGTTATCGCATGGATTCGGAAGGAGAACTGCGGATCATCACGACCGCGGTGACACGCAAGGACTTCGTGGATTCCATGTTGGGGCAACTCATCCCCTATGTTCAGGACGATCGCAATGTGTCGCAGTATTTCATTGCCTCCATGAACCGCGTGCTTTCCGTATCCAATTGCAAAATGCTTAACGAACTGATCGAAGCCACCCTCCAACCCCTTGAACAGACCCACGACCATGAAGAATGATCCTGATCCCGAAGGAGGCCGATTTCGATTTGCAATCGAGGAAGGCGGTTTGCGGTCCGCCGTGTTCTTGCTCGCGATTTTCGCGTTGGCGCTGGTACCTCATGCGGTTGAGGCTCAAGACGCCAGCAATTCCGAAGCGGAAACGGAAGCCAACGCGCCTCTGCAAACGGTTGCGGTGGAAGACATCGTCGATGATGAAGCCATCCGCGAAAGGTTGGCAGAAATCTTTGCCGCCGCCGAATCCAGCGGGTGGCTGACCGATGCGGAGGTCAATCTGGAAAGTGGCATCGTGACCATGCGTGGACAAGCCGACACGGAAGAGCATCGGCAGTGGGCCGAAACCGTCGCGAGAAACACCGAAGGTGTGGTCGCGGTTATCAACGAGCTGTCGATCAACAGCGCCGTTGATCTGGTGTCCACCAGGAACGTCGTGACGCATTCCTTGCATTCTCTTTGGACCGACTTTTTGATTCGGTCCCCTCTGCTTTTCGCCGCCTTGATCGTCGTCATTGCAACATCTCTGCTATCGCGACTGGCCAGTTGGACGGTCCATCGATTGCTGGACAAACGCGGGATGCGAACCAGTCTGAAAGACCTGATCGATCAACTGACTTCGATTGCCATTTGGGTCATCGGTTTGCTCGTCGCGACCGTCGTGGCGTTTCCCGGCATGACTCCTTCAAAAGCACTGACTGTGTTGGGACTCGGTTCGGTTGCCATCGGTTTTGCTTTCAAGGACATTTTCGAGAACTTTTTTGCGGGGATTCTGATCCTGTGGGGATATCCTTTTGACCGAGGTGACTACATCTCGTCTGGCGAAGTGACCGGAGAAGTCAAACAAATTACGATCCGCAACACGCTGATTCGCAAAATGGACGGCGAATTGGCGGTCGTGCCCAACGCCAGTCTGTTTAAGAACAATGTCGATGTGCTCACCAGCCAACCTCAGCGACGAGTGCGAATTACCTGTGGGGTCGCCTACGACGAAGACGTCGATCAATCCCGTGATGTGATCAAGCAAGCCGTCCAGTCATGTGATTCCGTTCAAGGGAAACGCACGGTCGAAGTGTTTGCTCAGGAATTCGCGGATTCAAGCATCAACTTCGAAGTCGCTTGGTGGACCGGTTCCCGTCCACTCGACCTCCGTCGCAGTCGCGATGAAGTTGTCGCTGCCATCAAACGTGATTTGGACAACGCGGGAATTGAGATTCCTTTCCCATACCGAACGTTGACATTCAAAAACCCTGAACACATTGGTTTCCAGTCGACTGAATCGGTCGGTGAAAGAAGCCGTTCAGACGATCACCACTCCACCCAAACCGAAGAAAGTGAGTCCTGATGGATCACACCGCATTTACGCGACGCGTCCTGCTGGCCAGCGGCATTGTCTTGCTGGTCATTGCAGTCGCTGGATTGCTCTACGTCGCCCGAAATCTGTTGCCGTTGATCTTTGGATCGGTCCTGATCGCGGTTGTTCTAAACCAACTGGCCGATCTGCTTGGACGCTTGAGTCCGTTGGATCTTTCACGAAACATGCGAGTCGGTTTGGTGATTTCCACGATCGCAGTACTGTCCTGTCTAACGATGTACTCGTTTGCAAACTCGGCGGCACAAAAAGCAGCTCAATTCAAAGACCGCATTGAAAATTCTGTCCAGGAAACTTTTGAATCAGTCAAGGAACAACCTCTGGTAGAGGATCACTTGCAGGACGATGCGAAACTGACTTCGATGATGCCTTCCTCGGGTAAATCCATTGGGCTGGCCAAAAACTTCTTCACCTCCGCGTTCGGTGGGATGGCGGATTTGTTGATCCTGCTTTTCCTCTCAATCTACTTCGCGATCAGTCCTGAAAAGTACCGAGTGGGGGCGATCCGGATGCTGCCGACCGGTTGGCGTGAGAAGACATCGAATCTGTTGTCGGAATCCTCCACCCTGTTGTGGCGTTGGATGATTGGACGCCTGATCGCGATGGCCTTGGTTGGAATTGTGTTTGGGATTGGGTTGGCCGTGATTGGCGTGCCAATGCCACTGGAATTGGGCGTGTTCGCTGGTTTGGTGACCTTTATCCCCAACATTGGCGGCATCGCTGCTGTCGTGCCTGCGTTGCTGCTGTCGTCGCAACAGGGCTCGACGGCACTCATCAGCGTTCTCGTTCTGTACGTTGTGATCCAAACCATCGAAAGTTATCTCATCACGCCGATGGTTCAGGAACACCAAGTCGAACTTCCACCGGCGATGGTGATTTTGGCTCAGATCATCGGAGGTTTGATCTTTGGTTTTTGGGGCATCGTTTTCGCGACGCCGATGTTCGCTGTCAGCATGCTGTGGATCAAGCAACTCTACGTCGAAGATTGGTTGGAAAGCTGATTGAATCGATGGTCATTGCTTGCGGCCGTGACGAGCTCGCTATCCCAATAGTGACAAAACGTTTCGCGGGTTTTGGTTGGCCAGCGACAGCACGTTGGTGCCGGATTGGACGAGAATTTGCGCACGAGTCAGATTCGCGGATTCTTGGGCGAAGTCGGCATCGCGAATGGAAGAATCTGCCTCTTGCAGATTGGCTCTGGCTTCGTTGAGTGACACCAGATTGCTTTCGAGAGTGGTGCTTTGAAACGCCCCCAACCGCCCACGTGTTCCAGCGACCTTGTTGATGACTTCGTCGATGATCTTGGCCGCACCGTGAACATCGTTGGTGAGCGATTTGGACTGGCCGCTGCCAAGTTCATACAGCCGACCGGACGCTCCACCAAGTTTCCCTGTAGAAACGCTGCCAATGCCAAGCGACGCGCGCTGCGCACTGGTCGCATCTGGCCCAAGTTGGAATGTCGCTCCACCGCCCAAGACACTGAAACTGAAATTGCTGTCACTACCGTCCTTCACGGTGATGGCCAAGTCCAACATCGAAGTGTTGAGCGACAAGTTGTTGCCACTGCCTCCCGCGGTCAAACCATTGATGGTCGCTTGGATATCGCTGCCAACGGAACGCGCGGAGCTCAAGCTACTTTCAAACGTCCCACCGTCGCTTTCTTCGATCACGTCAATCGCGATCAGTGCATCGCCACCGTACGTTTCACTGGCGAAGGACAGCCCTCCCTCGGTGTTGGCAACCACTCCAGTCGACTCGCCCACCAGATTGACCGCTTCAGCGACTTGCTCCACGGTGGTGCCTGCGGAAAACTGAAAGGTTTCGCTACCACCACTTCCTTTCAGCTCGTAGACCAAGTTCCCTTTCAATTTGGGAACAAAGTTGGTGATGTTGGTGTTGAAATCGTCCGCGACCAGATTCAAACGTTGTGAAGGACCACTCACTTCGTTTCCGTCGCTGTCGATGACTTGCGCGCTCAAATCAGCGCCGTCACTGAGCGTGGGCAAGTCGTTGATGACTTGCGCAATGTCAACAAAGCCTTTTTTGGTCTCGTCGGTTCCTAACGCGACGGTCACGGTGCTGGTCTGTTCGTCGAATGTCGCTGTTGTCGCTGCGTCTCCAGAATCTGTGTAGGCAATGGAAATGTCTCCACCATCACTGCGGCGGACTTCGAGACCCGCATGAACCGGCGTGACACCGCCTGTTTGTTGGGTGTTTTCGAGATAGCCGCCCTCGTATTCAGCTTCGATGCCGGGCAGTGAATCGATTCTCGACGCGCTCAAACCAATGGGGTGCAATTGATCATACGAGTCGTATCGCAACGTCAGTACGCCAGCGGAGATCGAAGCGGTAGGGATGGAATTGAAACTGCCATCGTCGACAAATTCAACCGCGTCAAAATCCCCTGTGATTCGGATTCCGCTGTTGTTCAGCACCGGGTGATAGTACGTGTTGGTTTCCAATTTGCTGGTGGCGACCGCATCGCCGTTGAGCGGTGGATCAAAGGCCCCTCCGTCAACTGAAACGTTCGCCTTCTCCGCGGCAGCGCTCACGTTCACCTCAACATCGAGACTTCCGGTCGCGCCAAGATTTGCTTGATCGAGTGAATAGTCCGCTACACTGGGGACATCCGAAAGGTTGCTCACGAAGTCTTGCGATCCGTCGAGCAGTTTGCGGCCCTGAAAGGTCGTTGATTGCGAGATCCGATTGATTGCTTCCAACGATGAATCGATCTGCAATTGATTTGCAGCAATTTCGTCGTTGGAGATCCCACCGGTATTGGCCGCTTCGACGACCAGGCCACGGACGTCATTGAGCAAATTGCTGACTTGACCGAGGGCACTGTCGACCGTGCTGATGATCTGACTCGCACGCGTGGTACTGCTGATTGCCTTCGTCAGTCCGGTGATCTCGCTACGCAGTGTTTCTCCCGCAAGCAGTCCAGCCGGGTTGTCGGATGCGCGATTGATTCGCAATCCAGTTGACAATCGCGTCAGCGATTGTTGAAGGTCCTGGTTGCTCGAGGCAAGACGATTCTGAGCAACCAACGACGAAACGTTGGTGTTGATGCGAGTCATGGCAGCCGGGGCAGTGCGAACCAAGAGTTGTTGCGAGAATGACGACAAAGAGTCGAAAAACCATGACACGTTTCAAAGCGATGGCTGACATCTCAACCTAGTTGTGATCAGAAATCAGCGTGAAAGCCTCTCGCCTTCTGCCTCATCCGTTACAGCCGCATCAATCCGCGAATGCAGCATGAAGATTTTGACTTCACTTCGACTTGCTATCTCGCGCCAGCCAACGCCACTGTGGGTGACGTAAGTTCCCGATTTTCCGGTTGTAGCTGCCAACGAGTCCTTGCTGCACTGCGTCACGCTTTTTTGCAAATTTGCAAAGCGGTGAACAACCAAAGGCTCAGGGCCGTTTGAACGCCTGGATCTTTGCTCACTCCGATTGACTCAATTGCAGGTCATCGAGAAGGACCACCGCATCGGTGTCCGCTTGGCTGACAAACCCCAACCAGTCGAGTTGGTTCCACTTGTCGTTCACGAGCGGCAACCGGTCAAACGTTTTGGTTGGCTGGTTGGGAATCGAAACCGAGACGCTCCAGTCGCCCGCATCCTCTCCCAGTTTGGCGGTGACCGTGATCAGGATCCACTCGTCGATTGGGAGTTCCGTCAGAACGCGATTCGAAGAACGTAACTTGCCGCTTTCAAACCACAGGCTGGGGCCGCTTCGGTACGGGTGGCTGGAATCTCGCCACTCATGCTGGAACACAGAGTTCTTTCCAAGTCGGATCGCGAATTGGCAACTCGTCGTGCCTTCACTGTGCTTGGGGCTGAGTGTCAGCATCGGATAGTAGCGTTGCGTTTGACCGGGCGTGTCGGTGAACTGCAAGACCTTTGTCCCGCTTCTTGCCACGGGAGTCTCGATCACCTGAATCCCACCCAGTTCCGGCGTTACCGAAATGGATGAGCCAACCGGACGTTCGCCATACTCGAAGTCTTCACGGAAGGTGAGCGGCGGAGGGGAGGGTGCCTGATGCATCTCCGGCATCGGAAGCGACTTGGCTCGCTCTTTCCATGCTTCGTCACCATAGACGCCTGCCTCAGATGCATCGAATGGCTGGAAGCCAATCTTTTTCGCGACTGATGGATCGGCAAAACGAAAGTCGTCGTTCAACGGATCGACGAACAGCGGATCCGCAACAATGGAACTGTCACTTGTATCGGCCTTTCCAAGCTCAACCGGTTTGCCCATTCGCCAATAAAGGTTGCCAGCAATTTCAACACCGTCATCGCCCCAGTTGCCATGAAACAATTTCTCGGAATCCCATAGGACGATGTTCTGCTCGTACCGAAAGGAAAGATGATTCTCAACTCGAGATCGCCGGATTTGGTACTCGCGACCGAATGCGAAGATGTTGTTGCGGATCAAATTTTCGCGGCCGTAGTGCTGGTGATAGCCGCCAGACTTGGTGCGATACACCAGGTTGTTTTCCAGCAAGATGCCGGTGCTGCCTTCGTCGTTGTACAGACCCCATCCGCCATATCCCCACGATTCAATGTCATGGATCCGATTGCCCCGCAGCACTGTTCCGGGCGACGGCCCCAGCGTGTAGATGCCGCCCATGTCACTCAGCCACCCCTTACCGAGGTGATGAATGTGGTTGTTTTCGATTCGATTCCCTGTCGCCAGACTTCGGTCGTATCCCCAACGCCAACCGACAGAGACACCGGTGTAGTACATGTTAGAAATTTCGTTGTGCGTGACTTCGTTGTCACCACTGTTGCCAATCCAAACGCCGACCGCACATGGAAAAAGATGCCCAGCATCGTAGATGATGTTGTTGTCGACAAAGATGTCGTGAGTCCATTCCGATTCGTTCGATGCAATTCTTGTCTCACCAACACGCACTCCCCCCGCACCCAGGTCATGCACATGACTATGTTTGAAGACGCTGTTCGAGCAACCTTTGCGGAACCAGATGCCATACCCACCTGTGTGACCAATTTCGCAATGATCGAAAACGACGTTGGTCGCTCCGTCGATTTGCACCGCGGCCTCGATTGGAGAGGCTGCTTGTGATGGATCAAAGCCGGATCGCGGCGTGAGCAGCCCGCAATGTCGGAACGCGATGCCGCGGAATTCGAGACCATCAACGAACCGGTCGTTTGCCGAGTTACCCTGAATCACAACCAGCTTTTCGCAGACGGGCACGATGAACTCAGCTCCCTGCATCGATTCACCCGCACGAGGCCGGTAGCTGAGTTTTCCTCCCGGTGCCAGGAAGAACTCCCCCGGTTCGTCGAGTGCCGCCGCATAATTCTCCAGGACGTAACCCGTGTTGCGTGTCAGCGGGTTCCAACTTTTCATCTTCCGACCCGAAATGACCAACTGGCCGTTTTTCGCGTCAGCGCTGTCGAGAAATCGGCGGGTCGTATCCCATTTGTGAAACGCCAGGATCTGGACTTCTTGAATCTCCTCCGGAGTGAGTCCATCCAGGCTGGCGATGTCTTCGGGACGCACCGAGATTGTCTGCCGAGCGCGCCTGCCGCCGTCGATCGATTGCTCTCGGCATCCAACCATGTAGTGAAAAAAGTTGTCCGGTTCGCGTGCTCTGACAGCCCGTTGCCCATTGACCCACATCTGTTCGAAACGCCATTCCGGCGGAAGCTGCGCCGTCCAAGTGCCCCCTTTGCCCTCCGCCCACTGAGCCGAAATCAGACGACCTCCTGAGATCACCGGCCTTGTCCCCGGTGCGGCTTCGTAAGTCACGTTCCCATCGTCAACTTCAAAGGTCAACGGCTGAGTGATTTCGTAGCGACCATTTCCCACGAGAACCCGAACGGATTCACTTGGTCGATCAATCCGGCGTTGACGGATCGCATTGCGGGCTTCGGTCAAGGATCGAAACGGGTGGCTCTCACTTCCGTCACCACCAGTAGTCGCATCAGCGGCGACGTGGAGATCCCAATCGCTGTGCGCGATATTCGACATGGTCAGAAGGACCAGCAACAGACAGGCAGTTGTCTTCATACAAATTGTTTGAATGGGAGATAGACAAAGAACGGGGAAGGCGGCAGTCGCTCCGGCATGTTAGTCAACGACGCCTTTTCGATGATCTTCTCGCGGTTTCCACTTGTAGGCTGCGAGGGAGTTTTTCCAGAAGTACTTTTCCTGGAGCTCACGTGGTTTGTCAGCGAAGTATTCTTTCGCGATCCCCACGACTTCATTCAAAGGAGCCGCCCGGTCGCTGTTGGGCCAGTCGCTGCCGAAGAGGATTCGGTCGTCTCCAAACACGTCGATCAGTCGATCCAGTCCTGGACGATGCACCTCAAGATCTTTCACGATCTTGCCTGAGATGCGATGTATCAAGCCCGAGAGTTTGACAAACACATTCGGTCGATGGTGCAGGTCTTTCAGAACGTTGTCGTAAGCCGCTTGGTTGGCGGCGGTTGGTTCCAATCGTGGCAGGTGATCGATGACGATGCGTAATTCAGGCAAACTTTCGTTCAGCTTCACGACCGCTTCCAGCAATCGCACGGATGGGTTGGCAACATCCAACGCCAGATCGAGATCCACCATCAATCGCATCCCTTTCATGAACACGTCGTCCTCGATCACCTTCGTCAGATCGTATCCCCACAGGGTTCCGTAGCGGATGCCTCGAAACAGAGGGTTCTTCGCATGTCGCACGAGTAGTTCAGCGAAGTCCGGTTTTTCTGGCCGCAGATTGCCGACCAGTCCCAGCATCATGTCGTCGGGCTGCATGACTTGCAGTGCCCAGAGGTTGTCCTCCACCCACGGGCTGGCCTCGACCTTGATTGCACCGGTGATTCCAAGTGGAATGGCGAGTTCGCGATAGTCAGCCGGCAGGGCGGTGGTGGGAGAATCGCCGCCCGGGCCAACGTAGGGTGCGCCCTGTGGCCGAGATGCGTCAAAGAGATGAATGTGGCAATCGATGATGGGAATCGGGGCTTCGTCGGGACTCGGTGCCGCAATCGCAGCTTCCGCGATCGCGGCCGCCCCCACGGCT
>NZ_JBICHO010000083.1:0-3806 GCF_043100905.1 Rhodopirellula sp. JB055
GCTTCGGGTTAGGATTCAATCAACAGGCCCGTGAGCGAGGGACGCCCCCAACTCCCACGACGGCCCCATCCGGGGCGAAACCGAGACGCCAGCCACCATTTGTTTTTCGAACGTCCCAAGGGAGGGGGAAGCAAAACTGCACGGCCTCCCGAAGCGGCCAACGCGGATGACAAATGGCTTCGCGTTCGAGCGTAAGAGGCCGCCATCCCGCCCACCAACCCCACGCAGAAATCCAGCGGCGATGGATTGCAGCGACTCCACATCTCATCGGTCACCACCGGATGATGAACCAAACGAACCAGCAAACCAAACAGGAAGCTGGATCCAAACGCTCCTGCGAATCCGATCCCAATCGAAAGCATCGAACGCCGGAACAAAGGCCGGTTGCCATGTGCCAGCGACAACCCCGCGCCCATGATCGGAGTCATCAGCGGAGCAATCAACATCGCCCCGATGATCACCGCCGCCGAATTCTGAAGCAAACCAAACGCGGCCAACATCGCCGCAGCAGAGATCAACCCGAGAAACTCCAAGCTGGGCTCAGAGCCTTCCTCGAGCGAACGAGCCAAGGCCAACCGAGTCTCACGATCCATCGGCTCCGCAACGTGACTGGCCCAGTACCGGACGCTTGCTGACAACGATTGATTCCAACTTTCCTTTTGACTGACCAACGCCACCGACGCCCGAGTCGCCTGCCCCAACAAAGCTCGCGCGACCTTGTAGTGCGACTCCGCCGACGGCTTGGAACCAAACGGAACCCAGATCAAATCGCCGGGGTCACATCGCTGTCGTTCTAAATCCAACGCTTTCGCGACCACACGCGACTCCCGGTTTTCCGCCTCGGACTGATCGCCTGCGGACTTCTCGGGTGACGCACCTGAACCGCCGTCACCATCCAGCCACTCGTGCTCCAACTGCAAAGCAGGATCGACACCCAACAACCGACGCGAAATCCAGCGTGTGACTTTGATAGACGCATCGTCGATCGAAAAAACATGCTTTGCCGAATCCGGCGGCGCCCCCGTCGAACTCAGCCAAACCGATTTGATGGGACAGCGATCGAACAAGGTCGCTTGAAACCGATCGTCGTCGACATCGTCGACCATCAACAACAAACGCGAATCCCACTGAGACAACCGAGCTGAGATGGCTTCCACGTCCACTTCGACACGTTCCACACGGCCCGCCATATGGGACTTCGCCGAATCGCCCGCCCCCACCGTGTCACTTTGCAACTCTTTCTGGCTGAGAAGCTCCAACGTGCGGTGATCCATGCCCAACACCAACACATCGGCTGGCAACTTCATCGAGCTTGCAAACCGCCGCAACCACGGCAGCCCATCGGCCAACTGCTTCTGCGAGCCGACCAGAAGAGTGACGCTCATGCCTGCTGCTTCAGCAAACTTGCGGCGGCTTCGTCAACCACAAAGGTGACCTTGGGGTGTCGCTGCAAAAACGACGCGGGCATGTCGGACGTGATCGGCCCGCGGACCGCTCGTTCGACCGCCTCCGCTTTCGATTCGCCCGTCGCGATCAACACGATCTCGTGAGCTTCCAGGATGGTCGCGATTCCCATCGTCAACGCCCGGCGAGGCACCTCCTCGGCTGACGCAAAGAACCTGGCGTTGGCATCGATCGTTTCGCTTGCCAGATCGACCACTCGCGTTCGACTCTGCTCGGTCGCCCCCGGTTCATTGAACCCGATGTGGCCGTTCGCCCCCAGCCCAAGCAATTGCAAATCGATGCCACCTGAGGCTGCGATCGAAGCTTCGTACTGCCGACCAGCTTCCTCCAGATCCTCCGCCGTCCCATCCGGTAAATGCGTCCGGCCCAGATTGAATCCCGCCGGCTCAAACAGCCGCGATCGCATGTAAGCGTGGTAGCTCTGGGAATGCTCCGGGATCAGACCGATGTACTCGTCCAAGTTGAACGTCGTCACGTCGGAAAAAGAAAGATGCCCGGCCCGAACCTTCTCGACCAACAACTCATACGCTCGCTCAGGCGTCCCACCGGTGGCCAGCCCCAGAACGCTCGCCGGCTTGCGACGCACCTGCTCAACGATCCAACCTGCCACACGCGTGGAAGCCGATTCGTGATCCGGAACGATTTCTACTTCTATCACGATTCTTCACCTGTTCCTTCGACGGGTATTTTTCATTGAGGACACTCAAAGATCACTTCGGCAGGCACCTTTATAACGAAAACGGGCTCGCCCTCCGATGACACACTCGGCGATTGAACGTGCAAGCCGACACAGAACCAAATCAATCGATATGGTCCCGCGTTCACCGGCTTGTTGATCGAATCCCAACCCGACGCGTGAGCGAGGGACCACGTTGTTGACTTCGCCTCGCTGACGCGTCGGGTTATGAAAAAGCCATTGCTTCACTCAAAAACGCAACTTCAAAACCCGAAGCGTCAGCGAGGGAAAAACGTTATTGCTTTCGCCTCGCTGACGCGTCGGGTTATGAATAAGCCATTGCCTCACGCAAACGCGCGACTTCAAAACGCGTCAGCGAGGGACCAGGCAGTCGCCGGACTTGACCGAGTTCAGGTCTGTGGGGTGGAGGGTGTCCGAATTCTTGGCGAATCCGGCTACTTGGTGGCGTCCGATCACAACCCGAAGCGTTAGCGAGGGAAAACGATGTTGACTTCGCCTCGCTGACGCGTCGGGTTATGAATAAGCCATTGTCTCACGCGAAAACGCAACTTCAAAACGCATCAGCGAGGGACCAGGCAGGCGCCGGACTTGACCGAGTTCAGGTCTGTGGGGTGGAGGGTGTCCGAATTCTTGGCGAATCCGGCTACTTGGTGGCGTCCGATCAAAACCCGAAGCGTTAGCGAGGGAAAAACGTTGTTGACTTCGCCTCGCTGACGCGTCGGGTCATGAAAAAACCATTGCCTCACGCAAAAGCGCAACTTCATAACTCACGCATCAAGTTTTGAACTCGAGTCAACCGTTTCTGCCATTCACGCCCACTGCTTTTCGGTTTCCGACACGGCTTCGTTCAACCATCGCCGCATGGCGTCACCAGAACAGCCACGCAAAAGATCACGAACCCAGGCGGGGACAAACACTCGAACCCGCTTGACGTGATTGTCAAACTGCCGATTGGCAAGCACCGAGGCCACCGGAGACACATCCCCTAACGTCGCGACTTCGCCTGACCGAAGTACGATGTCAATGTTGATGTCAACTTCCAACTTGACGGGCGGGGCGTCGATCAAAATCAACTCAGGCTCGACCTCTCGACCGATCGCATCTCCAATCGATTTGGCCAACGGCCGCGAACACGACGCGAGCCACCAGTGCGGGCGACGGGCCAGCATCTGATGCATGTCTTCACCGGACTCGACATTGAATTCCGCCGCACGCTTGAGCAACGTCCGATTGGCCCCGAACAAACCCGCGACCAACGTCTGAACGGCACCGCCACGCTGGTTGGCCGCATCGACTAGCCGACTGACCCAAGCCGCCTCGCCCAAATCCATCCACTCGGTGAAGTCAACTGATTCGCCAGCACACGGTTGCTGCAATTCGTGAACGGCACGCTGCAGCATCGCGGTCGCGGACCGAACCGTGTGGTGCCAGTAGACTTCACTGAACATCACGTAGCGACCGAACACCATCATTTCCGCCGCCGTCCGTCCTTTTTCATGAATGGCGAGCTTCGGCCGGTCCGGGTGACGAACCATGGAGGCGATGATTCGCATCGGATCGAAATTTCGTCCGTACGGCACGCCCGCATGCAAACTGTCTCTTTGCAAGTAATCCAATTTGTCGACGTCGATCGGACCACTCAAAC
>NZ_JBICHO010000084.1:0-3759 GCF_043100905.1 Rhodopirellula sp. JB055
CTTCGCGCGTGTGGCTTGATGCTGATCCAAATCGCTACCGACATCGAGATTATTGACGAAAAGGGGAAGGGGCTATGGCACGGGCTCAAACCCAAACTGCGGTGGCGTCACAGTTTCGGTTCGGATTCCAGGCGTTTGCAAGGTGGTACCGTGTGCCGCTGGCGGATGCTGAATCCAATCACAAAGATATCGGCATGCAAGAGAGCGGAGCGACCGCAATCAAGAACGTGAGCGAACCACCTGTCGCCGCTCCGCGGCTTTATTGCGATGCGGTCGCCCAGGGGCCCTCGGGTTGAAACCCGAGGCTGTCAAGTGTCACCGCTCCGCGGTTTGATCGGGGGAGCGTTGAAACATGCTTCAACGCCTAAAACCAGACACGATCGTCATGCATTTCATTCACCGCGCTTGTTCAGTTCCCTGTTCAGCGTTTCTTCGATGCACCTCCAGCCAGCAAAGGATTTAGCACGCGGGATTGCCAGCGAGGTGAATCAGTCAAGCGAATGTCCTTGTGAGGGTGCATTCATCTCGCTTCCTTCCAAGTGATCTTTGCTGTTTGATTTTCGATATCCAGAAACACGCTCGCTGATTCAAACTCGCGCGTGTAGGTGGTTCCGTCCTCTGCCGCTAGACTTGCCTTCTGCAGGCATTCGATCGCGAACCAATTGCCTCGCGTGGTGTCATGGTGGGTGCGATCAGTCGGTGTGAGTTCCGGCGGCGCGGTGGCCTCGCGGGTTTGCGATTGGTTTTCCGTGTACCGCGAAATTCTTTGTGAAGGGACGGGTTCTAAACAGGCATCGACCGAAGTAGCTCAGTTGGTTAGAGCATCAGTTGAGAAAACTGACTGTCACGGGTTCGAATCCCGTCACGCATCACCGCTTTGACCAAAAAGTCAGAGCGTCGGGCGCTAAGCGTCTCAATGGAAGCTGGCGGGCATTCGGTTGCCTTGTCGAATCGGCTGATGAAAACGAGCGACCTTGATCGCAAGTTTTTGTTTGGCAACACAATGATTTCGCCCTGCAAGTTCGCAGACGGATCATCTAGCAACATCGAAGGAAGCCGAGGACGGAGTTTGAAACTTGGATTGGCAACGCAAAGCCCAGGCCGTGCCACGCTGATCCAAGCCAGATTCCCGAAGCAGCAGACGACGGTCAAGCTGGATGATTTCGAGCCAACTTCCGCGAATGTTTCGTGTGATTCCGCGAACAACCGCGTGCCCAAAAGCCTCCGTTTTCATTGGACAGGCATCCCGCCTGTCAATTTCAATTGTCCTCGCAGGCTAGAAGCCTACGCCACCAATCATGTTCAAGACGATTCTTATCCGCAGCTACGAAGTCGGGTTAAAGTTCCGCGACGGTGAATTCGTTGGGCTCCTCGAATCCGGACGGCACTTCGTGTTTGCGCGGTTCGGCAAGACCACGATCCAAGTGGTGAGCAAGCGAGATCCATGGATCCATCACGAACAACTGGATGTGATCGCAAAGTCCGGTGCACTGTCTGGCAAAGCCGACGTGGTCGATTTGCAGGATCACCAGCGAGCGTTGGTGTGGGTCGACGGTCGATTCAGTCGCGTGCTTGGCCCTGGCCTGCACGCTCACTGGGTTGGCGTTCGCGATGTCCGTATCGAAACGATTGCGGTGGAAGACGCCCGGTTCGAGCACAAACAGCTCGCGTCGATCGTTCGCGGTGGCGACGCCAATCGATTCCTCGATGTGTGCAAGGTCGAACGTGATCATGTCGGCGTGCTGTTCTTGGATGGCGGCTATGTCGACCAGCTCCGTCCTGGTTTGTACGCGTTTTGGAAGGATGCAGGTGACGCTCGCGTTGTCGAAATCGACATGCGTGAATCACAGGTCGACGTGTCGGGCCAAGAAATGTTGACCGCTGACAAGGTGAGTTTGCGAATCAACGCGATGATCACTTATGTGGTGAAGGACGCTCGCCGTGCTGTGAGTGCATCGGATGATGCGCGACAATCGATTTACCGCGAAACGCAGCTTGCGTTGCGGTCCGCGGTTGGCAATCGAGACCTCGATGTGTTCCTGTCGGGGCAAGCAGGCAACGAGAAGTATGATTTGATCGAAGAACTCGAAACCAACGTCCGCGACCGAGCCAGCGTGCTTGGTTTGGAAGTCATTTCGATTGGCATCCGCGATGTCATCCTGCCTGGCGACATGAAGGACTTGATGAACAAGGTGACGGAGGCCAAGAAAGCGGCCGAGGCCAACTTGATCGCACGTCGTGAAGAAACGGCTGCCATGCGTAGCCAAGCCAACACGGCAAAGTTGCTGGCGGACAACCCGACGCTGATGCGACTCCGGGAATTGGAGGTGCTTGAAAAAATCGCCTCCACCGGCAACATGAACATCGTGCTGGGCGACAAAGGACTCGCCGATCGCGTTGTGAACCTGCTGTAAAACAAACATGCCCGCGGCGGAGTGATCTGTCGCGGGCATGTTTCGTTGGCAAGGCCGATGCAACGATTTCCGCAACAATCCATGCTTGTTCTCATCCATTACAGAAGGAGCGAAAACGCAATGACCGGCGACGCCATATCAGGATGCATCTTGGGAACTGCCGTTGGCGATGCGCTGGGCCTTCCCTACGAAGGCGTGTCGCCGATGAGGGCAGAACGTTTGCTTGGGCCACCAGATCGTTATCGCTTCTTGCTGGGTTGCGGGATGATCTCGGACGATACGGAGCACACGTGCATGGTGGCTCAGTCGCTGATCGAAGCACGCGGCGATATCGATGTGTTCACCAAACGTTTTGCAAGTCGGCTGCGTTGGTGGATCTTCGCCTTGCCAGCGGGAGTTGGCAAAGCGACGGCTCGGTCCGGAGTCAAACTGTGGTTGGGCGCCAAGCCAGAAAACGCGGGTGTGTTCTCCGCTGGAAACGGGCCGGCGATGCGAGCGGCGATCTTCGGTGCCGCGTTCGACGATTTGCCATCGCTGCTGAAAATGGTGCGAGCCTCCTCACGACTGACACACAGCGACCCCAAAGCGGAGCACGGAGCGATCGCGGTGGCGCTGGCTGCCAAGCATTCGCGTGCACACGCAACCGTCGATGCGAATCGCTGGCACGATCAAGTGGTCGATTCGATTGGCGAAAATGGCACGGAACTGGTTGGTCTGCTCCGCCAAGCGATCGAGAGCGTCGGAGCAAGAGAGTCCACGATCACGTTTGCCAATTCACTGGGGCAGGGCAACGGAGTCACCGGATACACGTATCACACCGTTCCGGTTGCAATTCATGCGTGGCTTTCACACCCGAAGGATTTTCGACAAGCCGTGACTGAGATGATTCGCTGCGGAGGCGACGCTGACACAACCGCCGCGATCGTTGGCGGCATTGTGGGTGCCGGGGTTGGTCGCGAAGGAATTCCCACCGAATGGATCCATGGCATTTGCGAATGGCCTCGCAGCACAGCGTGGATGGAGCGACTCGGTGATTCGCTGGCTCGTTCCGTTGCCGGTGATGCATCCGTCCAAACACCCACCGTCCATCCGATCGCTGTCCTGCTTCGCAATCTATTTTTTCTAATCGTTGTTCTCTTTCACGGCTTCCGCCGTCTTGCCCCACCCTACTGAATGCTGGCGTACTGCTGAGAACAGGACACTTGGTAGCTGGATTCGCAAGAATTCAGAGGTGGGGGTGAGCGTCCGAATGTTTGGCGAATCCGGTTGCCGTGTTGCCATGTAGCAGGTTGTGATGGACCCGTTGTTGTGTAGGCCAGG
Source organism: Rhodopirellula sp. JB055 (assembly GCF_043100905.1). Classification (NCBI taxonomy): domain Bacteria; kingdom Pseudomonadati; phylum Planctomycetota; class Planctomycetia; order Pirellulales; family Pirellulaceae; genus Rhodopirellula; species Rhodopirellula sp. JB055. The sequence goes on from NZ_JBICHO010000084.1 coordinate 3,735, forward strand.
TCCCACCTGGCGCGGGTGCTATGAC
>NZ_JBICHO010000085.1:0-12353 GCF_043100905.1 Rhodopirellula sp. JB055
CCAAAACTTCGTTTCGGGAGAGGTGCTCAAAGGCTGAATGCCGCTAAAACGCGGCCTCGATCAACTGCACGACCTCCGCGGTGGAGAGGGGAAACGAGCCTGTTTCGCTCCAACGATCACCAAACAGCCCCCCCTTAACAAACTAGCCCCCCCTCTTCTCCATCGCCTTTCTTGACATCTTCAACACCGTGCCGCGTGGCAAAAACGGGATGCTCCAGTAGAGCAGGAAGCTCGAGGAAGACGGATCAATATCCTACAGTTTGCCTTTCATCATTGCGTCGTAGCCGCCCTGGGACGCATGCAGCCGAGCCCACTCTTTGCCGATGCCGCCAGAACGCTGGTCACAAGCGGCACGTTCTTCCTGTCTTCACCTGAAGGTTGTCCGGAAGATTTCTAGTTTCACACCGCGGCGGTCTTGACGCTGCAGTTGCCTTTTGGTCGGATGAACAGACACCCGACCGCCGGTCGACTAACAATCGACCGCCGGTCGAATCGCCAAAAGCCTTTGAGGGAGAATCTGCAAATGAGCTGGCAAAGGGCTCGACAACCGGACCAGAAGGCTGAGCGTGTTGCGGCCATCCTGGAGGCCGCAGCCTCGCTCTTTGATGAGAAAGAGCTCGCTGACATCTCGATGCGAGACGTCGCTGCCACGGCGGGACTGGGCAAGGCAAGCCTGTACCACTACTTCAACACAAAGGAAGAGGTTTTCATCAGCCTGTACCGGGAAGAACTCCACGATTGGTTGCTCGACGTCGAAAGCCGGCTCAAGCGACTTCGTTCTCCCACGCCAAAACGAATCGCGAAATCGCTGACGGAGGCGATTCGCGATCGCGACCGTTTCTGTCGCTTGACGGTCGTTCTGGCCTCCGTGCTGGAACGCAATCTCACGACCGACTTTCTTCGAGAATTCAAGCGATCTCTCCTTCCTTCACTCGAACGATGCGTGGCGGCCATCCAATCGGTTCAGCCAAACATGTCGGCTGCTGCCGTGCAGGAATTCATCATTCAACATCACGCCGTGATCGCTGGACTTTGGCCGCTTGCTCACTCTTCTGAGGAAGTCTCAACGCTCATGCAAGAAGATGAATTCCGTGGCCACCAAGTCAATTTTTATCGCACATTTGAATCCACGATTCGCCAGTTGATGCAGCCTCAATAGCCACCACCAAACACTGCCAACGTCGCCCATCAAAACCGAGACGAAACAATGACCACTACAAAGCAATTTGGCCCGCAAGGCTGGACTCCGGAGCGACTCGGCTCGCTCCAAGGCAAAACCTATGTCATCACTGGCGCCAACGCAGGTGCGGGATTCGAGGCGACTCGGACACTCCTGACCAAGGGTGCGAAAATCGTGATGATGAACCGCAATGCCGAAAAGTCAGCCGCCGCGATCGAGACTTTGAAACAGGAATTCGGCGGCGACGCTCGTGTGACCTTCGTGCGTTTGGACTTGGCGGTGCTGGATTCCGTGCGACAAGCTGCGGCAGAACTGCTTGAGACAGTTCCTCGGATCGATGCACTCATCTGCAATGCTGCGATCGCGCAAGTGGCCAAACAGGAGCTCACCGTGGAAGGCTTTGAAAGCCAACTCGGAGTGAACCACTTCGGTCATTTCCTGCTATGCGGGTTGCTGTTCGACCGGATCGAAGAATCACGTGGCCGCATCGTCGTCGTCGGCAGCAACGCGTACAAAATGGGGCTGAAGAAAATTCAATTCGAAGATTTGAACTTCGATCAAAACTACACCGCTTGGAACGCCTACGCGCAGAGCAAGCTAGCGCAAATGATGTTCGCGTACGAACTTCAGCGACGCGTGCACGCGGCCGGCAAACAAGTTCAGGTTCGGGTTTGTCATCCCGGTGCATCGCGGACCAACTTGCTCAACGACACCGCCAGTTTGCCGATGAAGATGTTGTGGAAAGTGATCTCTCCCTTCATCGCCCAATCCGCCGAGAAAGGTTCGTGGCCCGAAGTCATGTGCGCGACCGAGGAAGGTCTGAAACCACAAGCCTTGTACGGTCCAACCCAAAGAGTCGAAACAGTCGGCCCCGTAGGGGAATGCCCACTCGAACCTCTCGCCGTGAACCAAGAAGCCGCCACCCAACTCTGGTCACTCTCCGAGCAAAAAACCTGCTACTCCTGGTCCCCATAGTTTGGCACTCGCTTTCAAACTGTGATTCCCCAACACCATCAAGCGGCTGGTGCATTGCAAACCACAACGTCGCTACCAACGGTAAATCATGCTACCACTGGCAACGTGCAAATCCTGGCGATCGTTCAGTTGCAAATCGTAGCCCGCGTACACGGACCAGTGCCGGCCTCGGTTGCCGCTGCATCCAACATTGACCAATGCCCAGTCGCGGCCGAAATCGGAAGCCTGTGACGCAAACGCGGTACCGTCGCTAACCCCTGAAACGACCGCGTTGGTATCCAAGTACTCGTGCATCCAGTCCACTCGAACCGTTGGCGCAATCGTCCAATGTTCGCGCCACGTCCAACGTCGGGCGGTTGTGAGGCCGACGCCGGTACGGCTGCGCAAGGAGTGGACCGTGAGATCGTCCACATATGCACCTGCCGTGCCCTCTTCTTGGTATCCCTCTTGTCCGATGAACTGATACTGCAGCGACGCAGCAGGCTGCACGACCAAATGCTTCCAGCGTCGATTCCAACCACGCTCCAGGAACAAACCGGCTTGCCCTCCCTCGAAGTCGCCCTCAGCGTCTTGCCGTTTGGTGTCGTGGTCGTTGTAGCCCACTGAACAAGCGAGCAGGTAATAGTTACCCACCGAGTCAGGTCGATGGAGAAAGCCACCCCACTGCGTGCTGTCGACATTCGCAGAAACTCCGTTGTCGAAGCTCAGATCTTGCCCGGCAAAAACAAAGTAAGTCCCCATGATGGTTTCGAAATTGAGCCAACGGAACACACCGAGCTGGGCACCGCCTCCCGCGTAGTCGAACGCAGTGGTTGCGTCTCGATTCTCCGCTCGACCGCCAATCCCAAACCCACGCAGCCAGGCGCCGCGATCCGCCCGACTTCGACACTCGCTCTGATCAGATAAAGAATTGTTGCGAGCATAATCCGCAGCAATGGTTGACTGGTAACTGACAAGCTGGACAGACGACGGACGCGCCATGGAAGCCGTTGCAACAGAAGCATCCTGCCGATCCAATCCGGTTGATTGAGAGCCGGCAATCTCATTGACTTGGTCGCGAAGGAATTGAAACTGAAAGCCTCCCAGAGAAAGCAACGATTGGGAAATCCCACTGTGCAGGCCCGCCAACTCATCCCCGGTTCCCGCCGCAGCCCCAGCACTTCCGCCGCCGACATTCACGAGCAAATGCAGGGTGCTCTCCTTTTGGATGCTGTAGTCCGTCAAGCTTCTTCCATCCTCCAATGTTTTGCCAGTAAAAATCAGTTGCTGCTGAGCGGGAGGAATGCCCTCCTTGTCTTGAATCTTTGCCTTCACATTCGCGATCGAATCACTGGGTTCAACGTCCAGCGTGATCGTCTTTCCAGCCAGCGTTTTGACGAAGATTTGCATCGCCGCAGCGGGCGATACGATCCCGAGTGACAGGATCGCCACACAGGTGATTCTGCAAAACCAATGTGGCATGATGTCGGCAGCGTTGTCGGTGGAAGGTATTTCAGAAACTTTGGTGCCCAGCATGCCTATGCGATTGGCAGGACCGGACGTTTTCATGGAACTCATCGTCGCCATGATTCTGGCATTTTGAGCACAGCCCTTGCGAGCAGGCGAACAGATACAATCGTCGCCGTTTACCAGCCGTCTTGAACCGGTGGTGCCCCCGACATTCTGAAAACGTGTGGTTCGAACTCCCCGTCTGTGGCCGTGAGAATTGCGGGGTGGAACCGCGAGCCGCCAATTCAATCCGACGCTTCTTCATCCCGCGTTGCGTCGCGGTAGTCGGGGCCGGCTTTCCGGTCTGCTGATGGAGTGACGTCATAGTTCGCGTGGTAGTCGCGGCTGAACTCTTGCACGCGTGGGTAGCCGATTCGCATCGCGATTTCTGTCATGGAAAGATCAGACAACTGAACCAACCCGCGCGCGTAGCTGAGCCGGATTTGCTTGACGCGTTTCATGGGCGGCATCCCAGTCGCCAACCGACAAGCTCGAGCGATGCTGCGTTGCGATCGACCGCTCATCCGCTCCAGCAACCGAAGGTCAATTGAACCGTCGAGGTTCGTCCGCAGTTCGGAGACAATCTCCCACCACAATTGGGCCGGCGTGTCGATCCGCAGGCCTTGAGTCTGCGCGGGAAGTAGGTCGGCGATCACCTCGAGCAAGATCGCGTGCACTAACAAGTGACGCTTCACTTCCGAGTCGTTGCGATCACGCCAAACACTCAACAGGCGATCCATTCGCTCAAGCGTCGATTCGGAGACAGAGCAAACGCGTTGGTCAAGCGGCGGTGGCAACAGCGACGGCGCACGAAAGTTAACCGTGAAGAACTTCCACGGAGGCTGCAGGACCTTGCCCTGAACGATTTCATTCTCGTGATACCAAATCGCATCGCCGGCCCCGAACCGCTGCGAAACACCGGCGGAACGCTGCTCGACTTCGCCCGCCGTGCAGACATGAATCAAATGCCCAGGCAGAGATTCGCTTCGAAATGCACCTCGCTCTCGACGCTTGACTTGGTCGACCAGAGCCACCTCGGTGATGATCGCGCCGCTCATCGTCGGGTTTGAATCAGGAGAACGCATGGCAAGATTTGCGACAAAAGCAGCAGGGATTGCGACGTGAATTGCGACATCCCTGAACGGACTCGCGAAGTCCAACTTTCGGCTTTTCAATAACATAGCACACGCCAATGAATCATCGATCTTCGGGCCTGCTACACAACTTGCCCGGCAACCGACTCAGCGGCCAGTCATTTTAGCGACATTTGCATAGCGGCGTTTCAACACCAAAGACTCAGGGAGAACAGGTTCATGGCCAAGGTTTATTACGTGGGGGATTGGGCGGTGATGCTCGGGCCGGTTTTTGCCGAGACTCCGTTCAACTATTCCCACAAAGGCACGGAGATCTTCAACTATGGGAAGTGGTTGAAGGCGGCGATCGAGTCGACGGGGGAACACGAGGTCACGTCCGTTCCGACATGGGATTTCTACCGACTTGGACCAGGCGAACTCGAACAAGTTCTCGATGAGTATGACGTGCTGGTGTTCTCGGACGTCGAAGCGAAAAACTTTCAGCTTGCTCCGCAGTTCTTTGATCGCAGCAAGTTTGGCAAGCAACCGTTGACCTTTCCCGACCGCGTGCGACTGACCGTGGAAGCTGTCCAAGCAGGCACCCACGCGATGTTCCTCGGCGGCTGGCTCAGCTTCAACGGTGAGATGGGCAAAGGAGGATGGGGGCGAACTGGGCTGAAGGAAATTTTGCCCGTCACTTGTCTGGACGTGGAAGACCTTCGCGAGAGCACCGAAGGTTTCACCGGGTCCACACTCACCGAGAACCATCCCATCCTCGCGGACGTGGACCTTGCGAACATACCTCCGATCCTCGGTTACAACATTGTCAAACCTCGAGAAGACTGCGAGGTCCTTGCCACATGGAAGGGGACGGACGATCCCTTGATGGCGGTTGGCCAGTTCGGACACGGAAAAGTATTGGCGTATACTTCCGACCCCGCACCGCATTGGGGATGCAACTTTGTCTACTGGGAAGACTACCAACGGTTCTGGGCCCAGGCGATTGACTGGTTGGTCGCCGACTCGCATGCCGCTCACACCACCTCTTGATATCCGCTGCTGAAGAGCTTTGACCGATGAATCGAATGACGTTGACAAAAAAATGGGCTTGGTTGCCGGCGGCATTGGCGTGCTTGCTCTTGCCGGCGCTGCATGCGGCGGCTCAGTCACCACAGACACACGCCAATGCGAAACCCAACATTGTTTTGGTGATGGCCGACGACCAAGGCTGGGGCGACGTTGGATACAACGGGCATCCGTTTGTGCAAACGCCGGAAATGGATGCGATGGCGAAAGACGGATTTGTGTTCGACCGTTTCTACGCGGCCGCACCGGTTTGCTCGCCGACTCGAGCCAGCGTCATGACTGGCCGTAACCCGATCCGTTCCAAGGTCCCTAATCACGGACGCTACCTGCGGCCTCAGGAACAAACCATTGCGGAATCGCTCAAGGCCGCCGGGTACGCGACGGGGATCTTTGGCAAGGTGCACCTGGGATCGGGCCAGCCGGACTCGCCGTGCAACCCCAGCGGCATGGGGTTCGATGAATGGTGCGTCGGTTTGAATTTCTACGACAACGATCCCTACCTCAGTCGCAACGGAAAGGTCGAGCATCGCCAGGGCAAGGGCTCGGTCCTGGCCATGGACGATGCCATCGACTTCGTCACCAAACACAGTTCCAGCGACCAGCCATTTTTCCTGACCGTTTGGTTTCCGTCGCCGCATGACCCACACCAAGAAGTCCCCGACGGACCGCCGCTCTACACCGGCCAGAAACAGGCGGGCTACTATCGCGAAATCACACTGCTCGACCAACAACTCGGTCGTCTGCGGAAACAACTTCGCGACCTGAAGATCGAGGACAACACGATCGTATGGTACTGCAGCGACAACGGCGGACTGAACACAGAAACGTCTGGCGGCCGCGAGAAAAAAGGCAGCATTTACGAGGGTGGCCTGCGGATTCCAGGCATCATCGAGTGGCCCGCTCGTGATCTGCGCGGGCGAACCGACGTGCCTGTCTGGACGTGCGATATCTACCCCACCCTGCTGGCGATGGCAGACGTTGATCCGGATTCCACCCACGGGCCAACTCTGCCGCTCGACGGAATCGACATCACCCAAATCATCACAGGGCAGTCCACGTCCCGTGATCAGCCAATGGGTTTTTGGCATCAATTCCAATCAGGCCAACTGACCTACAGCGACCGAATCCTGAAAGACATCCTGGCTAAACAGCAAGCCGGCGCACCGCTACCGCACAACGCTCATCGAATGCAAAAGGATGTCGATGAATTCCCCCAGTTCGCCGAAAACACAACGACTGGCCACGCCGCCTGGAACGATTGGCCATGGAAACTTCACCGCATTAACGGCCGCAAGTTCGAACTTTACAACCTGGCCGACGATCCAATGGAGGAGCATGACCTGTCCGGCGATCCGAAACTGCGAGATCGATTGGTTCGCATGCAGAAAGAACTGGATCAATGGATGCGATCGGTCGTTCGCAGCATCAACGGTGAAGACTATCAAACGCCGCCGAAGCCAGTCATCGTGCCAACGCCCGTGTCAATGAAACTCCATTCGGACTCGGAATCTGCAGTTCTCGCTGCGAGGACTCGAATCCTGGTGCGACCGAGCGAGACACATTTCTCGAGCTTGCACTCCCATGGCAAGGTCCTCGCGAGCGAACTGGAGATCCTGACGGGTTGGCATGTTCAGCCACAGGCGGCAGTGACTCGGATGGCAATCACACTGACGGCGATGACTCGAGCAACGCCCCAATGATGAATCCCGCCAGAAAGCGGAGGTGACGTTGAAGGAAGGCGAGCGATATCGAATCCGAATCGATCACGCGACTGGAATGCCTCGTCCAGTCCTGATCCTTTCGATCGCCGGCCCTGACGGCAAACAGACTGAGATCAGCAAGTTCCTGCAACTGCCACGCTGAACAAGCATCGATCGCATGTCACTCGTTCTCTTCTTGGCGGACGATCAGCATCAGCTCGTCCAGGTCCGTGATCAGCTCCCGCATCGTTTGGTACCGACTCGCGGTTTGTTTGGCGATCGCCTTGAAAACGATCCGGTCCGCTTCCTTGGGAATGTGATGTTGGGGAGAACGTTCGCTCGGTGGAGTTGGCTGACGCATGCAGATGTTCTCGAACGTTTCATTGCGATCTTTGCCGCGGAAGGGTTCCGCGATTGCCATCGCTTCGTACAAGCAGACTCCCGCGGAGAACACGTCGCTGCGTTCGTCGATGTCTCGATTGGCAATCTGTTCCGGTGACATGTACGTCGGTGTACCGATCAACAAATTGGCTGGCGTCAACGTTGGTAGCTCATAAGTATGTTCTTCGTGTTGAACTCTTGGCGTCGGAACAGACTCGCTCGGCGGCGCGGGACTGAACTCGCTGGGTGGTGTTGGATCGACGGCATAGCGACCTTCATCCAGAGTCGGCGCCCCCCATACCTTGGCTGAGCCCCAATCCAACAGCGTGACTTCACCGAAGTTACCCACCCAAATATTTTCCGGTTTGACATCGCGATGAATCACACCAGCCGCGTGTGCAAACACCAGCGTCTGGCAGGTGTCTCGAACAATCTCGATCCGTCGGTGCAGCGGGAATGCAGCAGTCACCTTCTCATCGCCCTTGGCGAGCTGGCGTAGCACAGAGAAAAAATTCTCGCCCGAAATCCGTTTCATCGCATAGTAGATTCCGTATTCATCGTCCTCGCCGATCTCGTGCACTGGCACGGTTCCCGGGTGTTCCAGTTGCGCCGTCACCCGTGCTTCGCGGAGCAGACGGCGCCGGTACCCGCGGTCCAAGCGGTGTTCCGGCAACAACATCTTGAGCACCACGGTGCGGCCCACGATTTGGTCGTAGGCGGCATACAACACCCCGTTGCCGCCGCGAGCCATTTCGATGAGGTCCCGGTACTTGGCCAGCCCATGCGGGCGTGGCGATGGAAGCTGAATATCAGTGCTGGATAGTGAAAGCATCATTCGTCAACGTAGCCTGCTTGAAGGTACAGTCGGGCCGCTTCTCGGTAGGGTGGATCCCAACCGAGTTCCTGCAGCAAATCACGCCGCTTCTTGAGATACCATTTCGGCTCGATGGAATGCCGGTTGGACTCCAACAATTCGAGTGCTCGCCCCTTCTTCCCAGCTCGCCGAAACATTCGGTCCTGCAATAGAATGAATTCACGACGATCACCCTGCGTTTGCTCCGTCAGCCGCTGAAAAGCAGCCACCAACCGCGATGTATATTCGTCCGGGTTAGCAATCGGCCATCGCTCTCGGACCTCCGGCAACTCGCGATACGCCAAAGCTCTCCCCAGCCGATATCGCGTGTACGCAAGTGCCCAACCAGTGGGTGTTGCCAGCGATTGCAAATCAGCCGGAAGATGATCCGCCAGAGATTGCTCCAGTTGGCTGGCCAATTCGATCGTGGTCCGCAAGTTGTCTTTGCGGTCGTCGTCGGTATCAGATCCGATCAACCGTTTCTGCCAATCAACCATCACGTCCCAAGCGTCTGCGTCGATGGACTCAGGTCGCGGCAGATCAGCCAACACGGGCTCTTCCATCAATTCCGATTCATCCGGTGCTTCGGCTGGAGCAATTGGCATTTGCCCCGGTTTCCACCGACGAAGCCACGATCGTCGAGCGGCGTATTCCAAGCGTTCGTCGTCCGACGCGGCATTCTCGAGTTTCGTTTCAATCGACGCCAGCGTTTGCGTTTGCCAGCATTGGGCATCCACCGTGCGAGGAGTTTCCGCACACACACTCACTTGCTGGCAGGCCAACATCAGCAGCATCGCCATTCGCCACGCGTAACAGCAGAGGCCAACACGATCGATCCGCTGAGGTGATAGGAAGAGTCCAGCCATGTTGCATTCAAGTGGGTACATTGTTTGTTGTTCGCTTCGCACCCTCGTGACCTTACCGATTTCCAATGCAGCATTCCACAGTGAGCCACGTTTTCTTTTTCTTCGCGGTTTCTATTGCGGTGGTCGTTTCGTTCGGATCGGGCTCAGTGATGGCGGATCCATCCTATTGGGCAGAGGGCACAAAGGAGCACAACGATGGTGCCAATCGCGAGCATTACAACCAAGCCGCTTCCTTGCGATGGGCACACTTCATGGGCGATTGGTGCGACGCAGAAGGAACCGAGCAAGGCAAGGCTCCCTATGCGATCGCCGAAGTGCTCGACACGGACACACTCCAACCCGTTCGTTGGGACGTGACGACGCTAGTAAACGAGTGGGGCCAGGGAACGTATCCGAATCAAGGGATGTTCTTACGGGTCATCGAAGGAGCCGGCCGGATTGCATTTGCCAGCCGAGAAAGCACCGACCAATCCCAGCATCCCAAACTCGAACTGACTGGCGAGAACGGAACGGCCATCCTCGATACGATCGCAGATACGTTCCTGACCAAATGGACATACCGTTGTCAGGGGCAATCCTCCGAACTGCGAGTCTCCGCCGAGGCGGAAAACCTGCTCGTCCGATTCGATCTCGAACAAGCCTCCGAAATCGGAGGGATCACCAACGCCACACTGTTGCTGCATTCGCCTGAGCAGTTCGGTTCGGCCAGCATCGGAGTGTTTCGCTGCAGTCAAGGCGAAACCGACCTCCCCAGTTCGCCAGTTCGAGGAATCGCGGCGAAGTACGAAAACGATCGAGGAATCGCGAAAGACCCTGACGTGATTTTCGCGACGGATTTCGAACAGGCGGACTGGGAAAGCGAATGGACTCAAGCCGGCCCCAACGGCAAAGTGGACACGGTCGATCCAGACACGAATTTCAAAGGATTCATTCCATTGCAAGGCAAAGCGTTGCGTTCTCGCATCCCCGAGGGAGGATTCACGGCACTGAACACGCTGTACAAATTCGATGAACAGATCGGCAGCGAGCCCGAGGAAATCTACTTTCGCTATCACTTGCGTTTGGCAGACGATTGGAACCAAACCGTTCAAGGCGGCAAGCTGCCTGGGATCAGTGGAACGTACGGGCGAGCGGGCTGGGGCGGTCGGAAGAGCGATGGCACCGACGGCTGGTCAGCTCGCGGGTTGTTTCAAAAGACCATTCCCGCGGGAAATCCGTTGGCAGGAACAACGCCGGTTGGGTTCTACTGCTACCACGCCGACATGAAAGGTACCTATGGATCCCACTGGGTTTGGAGCCAAGGTTATCGCGGGTACCTGAAAACCAATCGCTGGTACACCATCGAACAACACTGCCACCTGAACACTCCCGGCGAAAAAGATGGAGTCTTGCGAGCTTGGATCGATGGGCACCTGGCGTTTGAAAAAACGGACGTGCGGTTTCGATTGACAGACGAACTCAAGATCGAGCAGATCTGGATGAACCTCTACCACGGTGGGAAGACCGCATCGCCACACGACCAGCATGTTTTTATAGACAATGTGGTGATCGCAGAAGCGTACATTGGGCCCATGGTCAGGAAACCTTAGCACTCCGAGTGACGGAGTCTGGTTGCAATTTTACGAACGGCCGATTCGAGAGGCGTATTCGTGTCACATCGCATTCTCGGCACGCGGCGTTCGGAGTATCCTCGAAAAGTCATTCTGGCAAACGCAGGCCTGGGGCACGACTGTGCCAGTGGCAGCTCGGATGACAGGCAAGGTCACAACGTCAATCAGGTGCGGACGCGACACCGCCGAGGTAGCCACCCACGATCGACACGGCAAGAAAGTAAGCGAGGGTTCCCCATTGCACCAGGGAAACCACCCAGCCTTCATCCCAATGGGAGATTGCCCAAATGCAGATGGGGCCCAACACGAAATAGGGGACCATCGCGACGAATGACCAGAACGAGGACGACAATCCCCCCATCAACAACGCCCATCGCGTCGGTGTTTTATGAAAAGCAACGAATGGACCAAGGACCAATGGGAACGCCAGCAGTAACCACAACGGATGGTGTCGCGACACTGCGATCAGCGTCGCACAAATTCCAACGAGAACCAGCAAGCTCGTGATCGAGAATTGCCTTTCGTTTGATCGCATTGAAAGACTCCGGGATTCAGCTCGCAGGAGTCTGACCGAGCAGGATTTCCGTCGTTCCCTTCGGCAAGTCAAAGCAAGCGACGAGTGAACTGTCATCTGAAACCCATGATCCGGAAATCAGCTTTGACCGATCGGTGACTTCTCGCAGCACGGTCCGTTCGCTTCCATGTTGGATGCTGACCGGTCCTGATGCACCGCCAACTTGCAAAGTGAATTTCTCCGTTGCGAAGGGGGCTCGGAGCGTGAGCTGGTCGCCAACTTGTTCAATCTCGGTCAACTGCTTGGCCGCCCAGTAACGAGCGATCTCGCTGACTTTCATCCAGATGGTTTCGTTTCCAAATTGCGACGCCAATGACTGAACCACGCGTTGAAAGGAACGGAAGCCTTCTTGGCTGCCATTGCTATACATTCCCTGCCAATGACAGAGCATGACAGCAGGTTGTCGTCGCTGGATCAGCTCGACCATCCGCCCGCTGTTTGCGGCCGCATTGCAGTACCGATCCGGCTCGGAGAGCGAATCGCCTTGCCATCCGCCGAACCAATCGCCCGTTCCCGCGGGCACGTTCACCGTCAACTGCACGTCATCGGTTCCGATTCCTCGCACGT
>NZ_JBICHO010000086.1:0-5651 GCF_043100905.1 Rhodopirellula sp. JB055
AAGGCGACATCATCAGATCATCCGCGCGAACCACTTCGGTGGTGGTCAGATAACAAATCCGCTCGACCGTGTTCCGCAGTTCACGCACGTTGCCTGGCCAATCATGCGACAACATCGCTTCGCGAGCACAGGGCGCGAACGTTGGCACAGCTCGGCCGATCTGACGGCAAAAGTCCACCAAGAAATGCTCGGCCAACTCCATCACATCTTCGCCTCGCTGAGACAAAGGCGGCAACGTCAGCGAGACGACATTCAACCGGAAAAACAAATCTTCGCGAAAGCGTTTGGACTCGATCAATTCCTGCAGGGGTTGGTTGGTCGCCGCAATCACGCGGACATCCACGGGAATCGGGCACGACCCGCCGACACGGACCACCACCTTTTCCTCCAAAACACGCAGCAACTTGGCCTGACCGCCAGCGCTCATGTCGCCGACCTCGTCCAAGAACAACGTTCCGCCGTTGGCCAATTCGAACTTGCCCACTCGAGTGTCCGAGGCGTCCGTGAACGCACCTTTTTCATGCCCAAACAGTTCGCTTTCCAGCAACGTCTCGACCAACGCGGCACAGTTGACCGCGACGAAGGGTCCGTTGCGACGTTCACTTTGATAGTGAATGTGCTGAGCCAAGACTTCTTTGCCCGTTCCGTTGCTGCCCAACACCAGGACGCTCAGATCTGTAGGAGCCACCTTGGTTGCGTTGCGACGAATCTCTTGGATGGAATGATGGTTGCCGATCAGCGGTTTCGACTGGGCCGCTTGCTCCACCAACCGGTCGCGAGTTTCTGTCAAATCCGTTCGCGTTCGATACGATTCGATCGCGATGGACGCGTGCATCGCCAATTCAGTCAGCGTGCGAACGTCCGCCGCATCAAAGCTCTCGTTTCGGTGATCACCGGGACGCGCGTTGATGCCCTCGAAGACGCCAATGACCTGGTCCCGAGCGTTCACCATCGGAACGGCCAGCAACGATCGGGTCGTGAAGTTCTGAGCTTGATCAATTCGGCGGTTGACGCGACCTTCGTCCGTTCCACCTGCTGACCACCATCGCGGGCTGCCACTTTGCAAGGCTTCACCAACGATTCCAGCGTTGTCCTCGACTTCCAGCACGCCACCTTCAATTCCGATCGCCGGGCGGCCGACCAGTTTCTTGGTGCGTTTATCCCATAGAAAGATGGTGGCTCGTTCGCAATTCAGCACCTCGCAAGCACAGTCGGCCATCGAAGCCAACAATTTCTCGTCGCTGTCGAGCTGCTGCCACATGGCCGCGTGCTCCAGCATTTTGGAGGTTTGCCACAACCGCCGAGCGTCGTTTTGATGGTTACGCTGCAGCCACAAGAACCGCCCCAGGGCAGTCGCCAACATTTCCATGGTGTTGGCATCTGCGGGCTGGCCGTCCACCGACAACACGATCGCGTCGCTGCCGATGCCAGGCAGAATCTCCTGACTCGACGAAACAGCCATGTCACTCGCCGGAGCAACCTCGACTCCCACCGCCGCGAAACCATTCGCTCGGACCACCTGGTCCTCTGCGACCGCTTGGCTGGCCAACGATTCCGCCTCGCTCCACCGATCGCCGGTCCAATGCGTGGGCTGCCACTGATCCTGGACCTGGCTGACGACTCCGCCACGCACGGTCGCCTGGTTCCCGATCAATCCCAGCAGGACGGGCATGAACGAAGATAAATCGCCGGTATGTGCAGCCGAGCCTTCGGAAGATGCGGGAGATACGGGCGGAGGAGAAGCCGTGTGCGACCGATCCATGGCTGAAGGTGCTTTGACAATTGTGGGGGATGAGTAACCAATCACGCGTCGGTGTCCCAGTTACGAACGTCGGCTTGTCGGTCTTGGAAACCGCCGCGATGATGTTCACCGTCGGACAAACAAATAGAACTAAGCCGAAAAGGTTGAAGATGCAATTTGAAGGAAAAAAAGGACTGATCATCGGGGTCGCCAATGACCATTCGATCGCATGGGCGATCGCTCAAGAAATCCTAAAACAAGGCGGCAAGTGTGGTTTCACCCACCTTCCCGACCGTGCCGATGACGAAAAACAGCGGAATCGACGCCGGGTTGCCAAATTGACAGATCCAGAAGATGGCGCCGAATTCCTCCTACCCATGGACGCGAATAACGACGACGACATCCGCACCATTTTCGAGCACACCGAGAAAACCTTCGGAAAAATCGACTTTCTGTTGCACTCGATCGCTTTCGCGGACCGTGACGACCTGGGCCGAGAAACGATGCACACCTCCCGTGCCGGCTTCAAATTGGCCATGGAATCCAGCGTTTATTCGCTGCTGGCGGTGACCTCCGCCGCCGAACCCATCATGAATCCGGGCGGATCCGTGCTGACGATGACCTACTACGGCGGCGAAAAATGCGTTCCTGGATACAACGTCATGGGTGTCTGCAAAGCCGCTTTGGACGCCTCGATGCGGTACCTCGCGTTTGACATGGGTGCCCGTGGCGTCCGCGTCAACGCTCTGTCCGCCGGCCCCATCCGCACGCTCGCCGGACGAGCCGCTGGCGTGGAGGAAATGCTGACCATGTACGAACACATGGCCCCGATGGGCCGCAACGTGACCCACGAAGAAGTCGGAAAATCCGGTGCGTTCCTGCTGTCCGACGCCAGCTCCGGAATCAGCGGCGAAATCCTGCACGTGGACGGTGGCTACCACGCCATGGGCAGCCCCGGTCGCTTGCTCGACGAAATCAAAAAACAGACGAAGTAGCTCCTAGCTAACTGCTAACTGCTAATCCCCCTCTTCCCCAAGGACTCACCATGGTTCGCACCGCTTCGACGATGATGCCACTGGGAACGACCGCCCCCAACTTTTCGCTGCCCGAAACCGATGGCGGAACAGTCTCACTGGCCGATTTCAAAGATCACAAAGCCCTGCTGGTCATCTTCTTTTGCAATCACTGCCCCTACGTCAAACACGTCGCCGAGCAACTCAAGTTGCTGACTGACGAATACATGCAGCAGGGTGTCGGTGTCGTCGGCATCAACAGCAACGACATCGCGAAGTACCCCGACGATGACTTCGATGCCATGAAGGCCGAAAAAGAATCTCGCGGCTACGCGTTTCCCTATGCCTTGGACGAAGACCAATCGGTCGCCATCGCCTACGGAGCCGCCTGCACACCGGACTTCTTCTTGTTCGATGCCGACCACAAACTGACCTATCGCGGCCAACTCGATTCCAGCCGTCCCAAGTCCGACTTGCCGGTCACCGGCGCGGACCTGCGGGCAGCGCTCGACGAGACCATCGCGGGCCGTTCGCCAAAAGCCGAACAACGTCCCTCGATCGGTTGCAACATCAAGTGGAAAGAAGGCAACGAGCCAACTTACTTCGACCCCAACGGCACCGCGTGAACCCGATGCCCGCAGGATCGCTTTTGAACGACGCCCAAGCCATGTTCTCACATGGCGTCGAAGCGGTCCTGGGAGACCGGCTGATCATCGATGCAGTCTCCTTCGATGAGACCGCGATGCTGATCGCTGACCACGCGATTCGCAAAGACTCCTTCGATCGCGTGGTGGTCGTCGGTGCCGGCAAAGCCTCCGCGGCGATGGCGGCGGGTTTGTCGGAAGTCATCCGGAATAATTTGACCACCGACAGCGGCGAAGACTTTCCTGTCATCGGACATGTCAACGTGCCCGAAGGATGCCACCGCGACCTGCCCGGCATCACGATCCAAGAAGCTCGCCCGGCGGGAATCAACGAGCCCACGATGGCTGCCATCCAAGGCACCGATCGAATCCTGCAACTGGTCGCAGGCGCCGGTCCTCGCGACCTGGTGATCGGCCTGATTTCGGGTGGCGGCAGTGCGCTGCTGTGTCGTCCATCGCCCGGCATCTCGCTGGATGACAAGCTCACCGTCACACGTTGGCTCAGCTCGCACGGCGCCGACATCGTGGCCCTCAACACCGTTCGCAAACACCTCAGCGAAGTCAAAGGCGGCGGACTCCTAAGGGCCAACCGAGCCGGGCAGTTTCTCACTCTCGTGCTCTCGGATGTCCTCGGCGACCCGCTCGACCTGATCGCGTCCGGACCGACCGTTCCCGACACCTCCACGGCGATGGATGCACTGGCCGTTTTGGACCGCTTTGACCCTGATCAACAACTGCCACACGTCGTTCGCGAACACCTGACGCGTGCCTCCGATCACCCCGCACCCACTATGCCGGCGACCGACCATTCCACCTTTGTGCTTGGCAACAACGCGGTCGCCGTCGACGCAGCGGGTATCACCGCGGAAGCCCTGGGTTACAACCACGTCATGCA
The DNA here is from genome assembly GCF_043100905.1 of Rhodopirellula sp. JB055. Lineage (NCBI taxonomy): Bacteria > Pseudomonadati > Planctomycetota > Planctomycetia > Pirellulales > Pirellulaceae > Rhodopirellula > Rhodopirellula sp. JB055. The sequence continues at coordinate 4,294 of NZ_JBICHO010000086.1, forward strand.
TTGCCATCGCCAATCCGAAGGCGATGCGGAATCTGTCGGGAGGCACCTGGCAGAGCTCACGCTCACGATGTTGCAAGCGGATCCAGCCGTGCATCGACAAGACGCCTTCTTGAGTGGCGGCGAACCAACCGTGTCACTCGCCGACGCATCGATCCGAGGCGTCGGAGGCCGCAACGGACAACTCGTTCTGGCCGCCTACGCTCGACTGCTGGAACTGAATCTGACCGACGACCAATGGTCACGGCTCGCCATTCTGTCCGGCGGCACGGACGGCGAAGACGGCCCCAGCGACGCCGCAGGCGGGATGATCGACGGCGATGTTCATCGGCGAATCATGGAACTGGGCCTTGACGTCCACGACGCCATGCGACGCAACGATTCGCATGGCTTCTTGCGCCAAGTCGGCGGCTTGCTTCTGACGGGCCCCACCGGCACCAACGTCTGCGACGTCCGCATCGCTTTGGTGGACCATCCAAAACACCGCTGCCATCAAAACTGACCCGCTGCCCTGACTCGCAACTTGGCGTCCCACCCAGTCATCTGTTCCAAGTCGCCTGGATCGGTCACAATCAACACCGAGGATGAGCCCCGCTCATCCCCAAGCACCCGTGGCACAATTGGATAGCGCGTCGGCCTCCGAAGCCGAAGGTTGTGGGTTCGAACCCCGCCGGGTGTATTGAGACAAAAGCGGCCGAATCATTGGGAATTGTGGTCTCAATTCGATACCGGGCATCGTGCCCGTGCGGCGTTTTCCCTTGGTTCCAAAACGGTAGATACCGTTTTGGCTATTGGAGACGTGGCACATGCCCAAACTCTCGAAGTCTTTGCCGAAGTATCGGAAGCACAAGGCAAGCGGCCAAGCGGTCGTGACCATCGCCGGACGTGATCACTACCTTGGCCCACATGGCACCGCTGCCAGCAAACGCGAATACGATCGGCGGATTGCCGAGTATCTGGCAACAGGCCGCCGCGGCGTCATCGAGGATGAAACCCAAATCAGAGTTATCGAAGTGCTTGCCGCGTACTGGAAGTTCGCCCAAGGCTACTACGTGAAGAATGGGAAGCCGACAAGCGAGGTCGACGCGTTGCGTTTGGTAATCGGCGATTGCAAGAAACTGTACGCCGACCTGCCGGCCGAATCGTTTGGGCCACTTGCGTTGAAAGCTGTCCGGCAACGATGGATCGACCGCGGACAGTCCCGCCCCACAGTAAACAAGAACATGCGGAGGCTAACACGCATTTTCCGTTGGGCAGTCGCTGAGGAAATGGTCCCCGGTTCGGTCATCCATTCCCTGACCGCCGTGCCCGGCTTGAAACGTGGTCGCTGTGACTTACCCGAACCGAAACCGATTGACCCG
>NZ_JBICHO010000087.1:0-33271 GCF_043100905.1 Rhodopirellula sp. JB055
GTTTGTCGACTTGCTCGAGTTCACAACCCGACGCGTCAGCGAGGGACCCAACGGCGCGTTGCGATGGCCTGCGGTCCCTCGCTGACGCGTCGGGGTATGAAAGAAACAACGTGGTCCCTCGCTAACGCGTCGGGTTGTGAAAAAAACAAGCCTCAGGCAGAAACGCAACTTCAAAACTGACGCGTCGGGTTCGTCTTTGGTAAACGTGGGCGATCGCTTGTTGTCTGGTCGGTCGATCTGCTCAACCGGCTCGATTTTGCAATTTGCAATTTCACTTTTTCAATCGATCCACCATGTCATCGATTGCCACCTGTCGCCGCTCCGCGGCTCGTCGAGGGTGGGGAGGAACGCTCGCGACCTCGGGTTGAAAACCCGAGGCTGACGGATGTCACCGCTCCGCGGTTGCCCGATCGTTCGGCCAGACACAATCAGTCGCGGTGAGTCGGAAGCTTTGGAGGCAACCCAAGTTGATTTTCGCCCCGTCCGGGGTGAATCCAACCGCCAACCGCCAACCGCCAACCGCCAACAGTCAACCGCCAACAGTCAGAAGTCAGAAGTCAGAAGTCAGAAGTCAGAAGTCAGAAGTCAGAAGTCAGAAGCTAGAAGCTAGAAGCTAGAAGCTAGAAGCTGCTCCCTCACTTCCGAGGGCGAGCCCGGCCGGCGACGCTGGGGGCTTCTTCGGGACTGAGGGCGAGAGCGAGCCAGCCGTCGCGGAGTTCGAGTTGGCTGACGGCGAGGTCTTGCATCGCGGGATGCTCGATGAGTTTGGGAGTCGTCAGTGGGATCACTCGGTCTTCCGCCAACACTTTGTTGAAGATGGCTCGGATCGGCAGGCGTTGTCGCATCGACATGCCTGGCCCGCTGACTCGCAGGTGCCCGTCTCGAACCAGTCGAGCGTTCAAGCCATCGATTTCGGGTTTGTACGCTGCACGGACGATGAATCGCGTGAGCTTGGGGCTGCCCGGTTGGCTCAGACGAACGACTCGCAACGTCAACCACATCTTGCCGTCTTCGATTTCAATCGTCATCGGACGGGTCGGTGCGAATGCGATCTCGGCTTCGCCGGGGACTTCTTCGGGTAGCGCCACACCTTCTTTGCCGAACAAGGCAAACGTGTCGGTGTAGAGCTCTTGGAACGTTTTGACTTCGCCGCGTGGAAGGATTTGTTCCAGCGTGTTGTTGATCGCCGATTGATGCATTTGCAAACTCAACCAACTGTCGTTCCAAGCTCTCGGGCGAGGCGTGTGAGCGGCCAATTGCCAATCGCCGGCCAAGCGGTAGCGAGCGATCAAGCGTTCCGACGTGGTTTCCAAGTCGATCACGGTCGGTGCCAGTTCCAGACGACCAAGTGGTCCGAGCACGAGGTCGTCCCATTTCTCGGAAGCCTTGTTGGTCTGGGTTGTCAGTTCGGACTGGGTTCCCTGCACGACTTCGTCGCGAATTTGTTGTTGGGTTCGTCGGTTGGCCAACGGTTTGGTGTCTTCGAATTTCTTTTCCGCGATGCCGCGAACCAAGGATCCGATCAGCGGCCATTCGTTGACCTTGGATTCGATTCGCTGCAAACGATTGTTTGCGTGGACGTCGACTTGCGTGCCGCCGACGGTCAGTCCGTTCGCCGAGATGCGGATTGGAGTCGACGCGTCGAAGTTCGCCCATCCGTTTGAATGCACGGTGACGCCGCTCTGAGCCGCGTGGCTGTTCGTGGAAACGTCGCCACGTGTCAGCAGGTCAATGCTCCACTGGCCAGGTGTCGGGTTCAGTCGCAGGTCCATCGCGGTGCTCACGTGGCTGGTTCCTCGCACGGGCGTGCCGGCGATTTGCGTGGCGATGGGCGAGGTGCGGTCGGGGACCGACGGGATCAAACGCTCGATCAGTTTGGCTGAGATCGCGGTGCGGACGTTTGCGTTGCGGTAGTTCAGGTCGATCGCTTTGGCGACTCGGGCCGCATGAGCGTCGTCGGAAAATCGCAGTGACTGAAACGCGTTGGTGACTTTGACGGCGGCCAAGTCAATCGAATCGGCTTCGGCGCGTTCGAGGTCTTGCAGCAGCGAGACGTAATCGATCGGCATCGCGCTCCAGGTCTTCATTGCTTCGGTCAGTTCTTGAAGCGTGGGCTGGTTCAACCAATCTTCATGTTCGGGTGCCAAGCGCTTGGATGTGATTCGGGACAGGTACCGCTGCGCCGTGAGAGCGCGTTCGTCCATGTCATCGGAGGAGGCCAGCGTTTCGATTTTGTCGAGCAACAAAAACGTTGTCCAACCTTGGACGTCTCCCGTTTCAGGAAGCTCTTTGCGGACGTCGCGAATCAGTTGGTAAACGTCGAACCGTTCGTGACGCGACGTTTGGCTGTGCAGAGTCAGTGTTTCGTGAGGCAGCGTGCCCGAGGGATCGAATGAGTCGGCGTGGCCGCGGGCCAATTGCCAAACCGATGCCCAGATGCTGGTGCGGCGAGACAACGAGTGGGACGCTTGTAACCATTGGACTTGTTGATCCCGCGCCGGGGCTCGTTCAGCCAATTGCAAACCGGCGGCGGCCAGTGAGGACAACTCACGCAGGACGGTGCCAGCATTGGGATCGCCCAAGCGAGAGAGCTGGCGAAGTTGATTCAAACGCTGGTCGACTTCTTCGGCCCAGCGGCCCATCACGATCGAGGTCGCGTGACGACGGATGGCATCTTCGGAAGTGGCGTGCAAACCATGTTGGTCGGCGCTTCGCAGCAGTTCTTCTTGAGCGGTTTGCAGGTCGGTTTGTTCGATGTCGACGGAGGTCAGCAGCACGTCCTTCAATTCATCGTTGGAATCGACCGTCAGATTCGCGTGCGAGGAAAGCTCCGACAATTCCAAACGCAATTGTTTGGCGAGCGGCCATCCGGTCACGTGATGTGCCTTGGCTGCTTTGGCGGCGTCGGCGGGTGAAATGACGGGTGGGTTGGTGAACCGGGGCAGGTCGAGGTTCAGTTCCGGGAGGTCCACTTCAGGGACGCTGGGTTTGGCCAGCACCGCGACGGAATCAGGGATCAGCGAGTCGGATTCGGAGCCTGCGGTCTGGGAATCGGTGTGGAACATTTCCGCGGGCAACGACAGCGACGCTGGTTGTTCTGGCGTCGGGTCATCCAACCCGGGCGAAAGAGCAGCGGGAACGGACGGAGCGATCGATTCGGCGACGGAATCGAAGCTGGGTTCTGGTTCCATGGTTTCCGCGAAACCAGCCAGTTCGGTTTCCAGGTCGATCACAGGAGCCTGGAGCGTGCCGGGCGAATCGCTCGCCAAACGCTCGGGCAGCTTCAACCCTCGCGCGCCGCGGTCTGGACGGTGAGCGTCTTCCGCGTGCGTTTGGGGTGGCAGAGCGTCGGATTGGTTCAACGGCGAGATCGGTTCCGCGGCGCCGAAACCGTGTTGTTTGGTCGAGAGATTTCCACCCGGTGTGTGCGCAGAGTCACCGTTGACGTGTTCTGCACCGTTTTGGTCGGCCGTCAGATACTGAAACGCGGGATCAGAAGCCACGTCCCGGTTCGCTTGAGCGGATGATCCGTTGCCAAATCGGGCGAGCAAACCACCGGGTTCCAGCAATCCGGTCGAGTTCAGAAAGTAAGGCGTTGTGGTGGTCGCGATGACAGCGATGGACGCTGTGATGGGCCATAACAACAGCGATCGTCGGGAATCCTGACGCATTCGATGACTGGTGGATTGGAGCAATTGAGAAGGACAGCGGCGAAACAATTGGCGCCGATCAAACGCTTATGCCTAAAAAGGGCTCTCCGAACCAAGGTGAATTCTGCAGTGGAACGAAGGCGGAGCCAAACTTTCGACTTTCGAGGGCCGATGAAGCCGGTTCGAACCGGCCAATCGGTGGGACCAGACGAGTCCGTCGCCTGTACACGGGGCGCGGACGGATTAAGGTTGGGCGAAAATGGAAGCCTGTGTCCCGTTGGGAGGCTGTTTCCCGCAGTCAACCACTGCCAGATCGGACGCCGGAATTCGGCGTTGAACGGTCACCGTGAGAATTGACCGTGAAACGGCACTGTGAAACCCAAGAAAGCCGGCACCGCGATCCCCAGCCAAGTGCGTTTACGTTCTCTTGGCCGCCCCGTTCTCTGAAAATTCAAACCACCTGTGACCCAGCCCGATTCCTTGCCGCTTTCACGTCGAAATCGTTTTTTGATCAGCGTTTTGTTGATCGGAATGCTGCTGGCGATCGCTCTCCCGCCGCTGGCGTTCCAGGCTCGCGGAGCACGCGGGTTGTCGCCTTCGGTGGGAACGTTGCTGTCGATGGTGTCTCCCGTCGCACAAATGTTTTACTTGGACCGCGGTTACGCTTTTTTTGCACCCGATCCCGGCCCGAGTCACCTGATTGGGGCGACATCCGAGAGCGACCAAACGACGCAGGTGTTTCCAAATCTGGATGACCAATGGCCGCGGTTGCTGTATCACCGACACTTCATGTTGGCGGAATTTCTGAACGATTCGTACCAGCCCGCTTTGCCGATGGAGGTCAGCCAGTTGATTGGGCCGGAACTGAGTCCGGAGGAACTGCAAACGTTGCGATTGGGACGAAAACGATATGAACGGATCGCGGATTCGATGGTCCGGCACCTGCAATCGATTGGGAAATCGGATGTCGCGATCCAGCGAATCGAACACCAACTGCCTGACTTTGTTTTGTTCACGCAAGAGAACCTGTCGTTGACCGACGAGCGTTCTTACATCGAATTGCCCGACGTCCCGATCACGCTGGAAAGTTTATTGGGCAGTGCGGCAGAGTCGTTGCCGCAGCCGGAGCGCGGCGAGGCGATGGTGCTGGCCCCAGAGGATTCGGAACCTGTGCCAGTTCCTGCCGGCGAACGCAATGAATCTTCTGAAACGCAGGCACCGGAAGCGGACCGCGCCGCCGAGTCATCGAGCCCCGCCAAAGAAACCACGGATGAACCCGTTCGTGCACCGGAGGACGCATCGTGATGGTTGAATCTGCCAAACAGTACGCGATGTCTTGGGTGGATGCCTGGGATCGGTTTTGGTTCACGCCTCGGCACATCGACACGTTGGCGGTGCTGAGGATCATCACCGGTGCGATGTTGTTGTATTCGCACTTGGTGTTGGCAACTGATTTCTCATCGTTTGTTGGGACGGAAGCCTGGATCGACAACGAGACCAGCGCGCGGCTGCATGATGGAACGCTCGGCGAAGCCACCGCGGCGTGGTCGTATCTGTGGTTGGTCGACAACCCAACGTTTCTTTGGCTGAATCACCAGGTGACGATCCTGGTCACAGGCTGATTTCTGGTCGGTTTTTTGACTCGTGTGACTGGGCCGTTGGCTTGGTTGCTGCAATTGATGCTGGTGCATCGATTGCTCGGCAGTCTGTTTGGTCTCGATCAGATCGTGACATACTGCGTGATGTACTTGGCCTTTGCTCCTTGCGGAGCCGTTTGGTCGGTCGATGCGAAACTGCGTCGGCGTTTGACCGGCGACGGTGAGAAGTCACTGTCGGGTTGGAAGGCTTGGTTGTTTCCACCGGACAAGAAGACTGTATCGGCCAACGTGGCGACGCGTTTGTTGCAGATTCACATGTGCGTGATCTACTTGTTCGGCGGGATCGCAAAAGCGCGTGGTGAACTTTGGTGGGACGGAACAGCGGTGTGGTTCGCGGTTGCGAATTACGAATATCAATCGATCGACATGACGTTCTTGGGGCGTTTCCCGCGTGTCTTCACGGCGCTTTCGCACATCACGATGTTCTGGGAGATCTTTTACTGTGCGATCGTTTGGCCTCGTTTGACTCGCGGGATCACGCTGGCTCTCGCCGTCGCGGTTCACGGCGGGATCGCATTGTTTTTGGGAATGATCACGTTCGGCGTCATGATGATCGCTGCCAATGGGATCTTCGTTTCACCCGATTGGATTCGCCGGAAACGTTTGGGCGATGCAGCGGAGGATGACGACGAACAAGCGTCGTTGTCGGGCGTGATGACGTCGATGGGAACGGACGCGGTCGGTGGTTCGCAAACCATCGCGTTGCCAGCGGATTTGCAACATCGGTTGGCGGAGTTGGAGGCCGCAGAAAAAGGCATCCAGAAACGCTATGCGAAACTGAAACGCCGCGAAGCCAAGAACGAAGAACGCAAGCAACGGTTGCTGGCGGCTCGTGAGAAGATCAAGCAAAAATTGATCGATGGCAGTTTGTCGGCGGGCGACAGTGTGCTCCGCAACGACGACTTGGACGAATCCTGAGTCACCACCAGTGGCCGTCTTCGGTGACTGGATGGATTTCGCATCGCATGGAATCCATCGCGGACGCGAGTTCGCCGATCGCCCAGTCCAGGTCATCGATCTCGAGTCGATACTCGGGCCACTTCCAACCTGCGGGCCAGATTTGATGGGGCGCCGGCCAGCGGTCTGCTTCGGTGGTGTGTTGGATGCGAGCGAGCAAGCGTGGCAGGCAGGGTCGAGGGGAAACGCCAGGTGGCGGCCCCTGAATTTCTTTTGCGTCGCGCAGTTCCGCCGGCGGGTCCGACGCGATCCACTGCGTCAATCCTTTCGCGGCGTCAGGGCGATCGGGATCAATCACTGAGATTCCGTGTTCGGACGACAACCTTTGGCAGATGAGTTGCCGTCGCTCCGCGTCACCGCCGACCAATGCGATGGAGGGCACGTCGGCGGCGATGTGATCGCGCAGGTCTTCGATGGTCCAACCGAACCGCGGGTCGCAGAAATCCGCGGCGACGTCGCAGGCGGGTTCCAAGACGAAACGACGAGCGGTGTAGCGCGGGTGGGGAACGACCAAGGCCTTGGACGATCCCGCCGGGCCTCGTCCACCAATCAATCCACGCAGCCCGGCGGCGCGAGCGGGTCCCGCCAAGCGTCCGTGCAGAACGACGTCGAGGTCGATCACTCGGGCACCCCAGCGAACGAGACGTTGACGCCCTAGGTCAATTTCCAAGTGCTGAAGAAAATCCAACACTTCCGCGGCGGAGGCTTCGGTGGCAAAGGCCGCGACGGCATTCAGGAACGGCGATTGACCGCCCGGGCCGCCGATCGGTGGCGTCTCAAACAGGCGACTGGTCCGGAGGTGTCGCGGGAATCGCTCTGGGGATGATGCTGTCTGTTCGTTCGTTTGCGGATGGCAGGGGGCGGCGACCAACCCAGACTCCGCCACTCGGCGCGCTGCTTCCGCGATGACCAATCGGCGGTCACCGAGGTTGGAGCCGAAGCTGATGAGGCATTGCGTGGGCATGAACAGAACGCTGGCGAGAACAAAGGAGAGATCATAGTGGGAAGTGCGGCGGGGCCACAGGGCCACAGAATTTTCGGGCGTTGGGGGGAACGGGATTCAGACGCCGGTTGGAGTTCGGTCGTCAGAGTAGAACAGTTGCCCTCAACTGTTTGCGTGTTGGGGTGGAACTGTCGAGCCGCTTGAGGCGATCGCGGGAGAGTTTGGTGACGGGGATACCGAGTGGCCTGCCGCTTGCATCCTCACCCGACGCGTTAGCGAGGGACCGCGTGCCAATGCCATGAGCCTGTGGGTCCCTCGCTGACGCTTCGGGTTGTGAACTTGAGCGAATCGAGACGAAGACGCTGGGGAGGGAAGGCTCCAAAGAAATCTGACGCAGAGTCGGTGAGCCGCTGAGACGCAGAGGGGCGTTCAGTCAGAGTAGAACAGTTGTCCTCAACTGTTTGCGTGCCGGGGTGGAACTGTCGAGTGGCCTGACGCGATCGCGGGTGAGTTTGGTGACGGGGATACCGAGTGGCCTGCCGCTTGCATCCTAACCCGACGCGTCAGCGAGGGACCGCGTGCCAATGCCATGAGCCTGTGGGTCCCTCGCGGGCGCTTCGGGTTGTGAACTTGAGCGAATCGAGACGAAGACGCTGGGGAGGGAAGGCTCCAAAGAAATCTGACGCAGAGTCGGTGAGCCGCTGAGACGCGGAGGGGCGTTCAAGCAGAGTAAAACAGTTGCCCTCAACTGTTTGCGTGTCGGGGCGGGATTGTCGAGTGGCATGAAGCGATGGCGGGTGAGTTTGGTGACGGGGATACCGAGTGGCCTGCCGTTTGCATCCTCACCCGACGCGTCAGCGAGGGACCGCGTGCCAATGCCATGAGCCTGTGGGTCCCTCGCTGACGCTTGGGGTTGTGAACTTGAGCGAATCGAGACGCAGACGCTGGGGGAGGGAGGGCTCCAAAGAAATCTGACGCAGAGTCGGTGAACCGCTGAGACGCGGAGGGGCGTTCAGTCAGAGTAGAACAGTTGTCCTCAACTGTTTGCGTGTTGGGGTGGGATTGTCGAATGGCTTGGCGCGATCGCGGGTGAAGTTGGCGAAGGGGAATGGCTGTGGGGTGGACGCTGGGGCCATTCAGCGTTCCATCGGGACTGGGGTGGTCCACACGGGCAATTCGGTGGCTTCGTTGGTGATCCCCAGTACGATCGTCGAGGGATGCTGAGACGCTTTGCCGATCAGCAAGCACTGAGAAAGTTGGATGCAGTCGTTCAAACGTTCGCGGCGGAGCATTCGCTCACAACGATTGGCAAGCCACTTGTTTTGCAGCGATTTCAAGCTGAAACCTTGAGCGTTGGGAGCACACCAATCGATTCGCAGTCGCGGAATCGCGATGGCGTCTTCACCCTCGGATTGGGTTGCGTTGGCGTCTCGCCAGGCTTGGCCCAGGGCGACGAAGAAGGCGGGCTGCAATCGCAATTCGTTGGGCGTGACCAAGACCAATGTTTTGCCGTAGCGAACGGCTTGTTCGACGGTTCGGTGCAACAACGTTCGCAAAGTTTGATCCGGTGTGAACATCGACCACGCAGGGATTCAAAGCCCGAGAAAAGATTCAAGCTCGAACAAGACTCGGCGGAAGCAACGAGACGGATCTCGTTTCAATCGCAGAGAAACAAAACGGCTCGGTTCTCACCGAGCCGTCAATTCGGTCCTTGGAAGGTCAAACGACCTTCGCTTTCGATCAAGATTGCGGCGAACGCATCTTCGCCAACATCTCTTGGAAGTCGACGGCGACCGGACGACCAGCGGACACGTCCGCTGATTCGTGATGCAGTGCGGCGGTTTCGACTTGCACGTCGTCTTCGATGACCAGCATGTCACGGTCGTCGTGGTTGACGGCGATGTCTTCCCCTTCGTCTTCGATCCACAACACGGGGGCGGCGGCAGCCATGGCGGATTGATTTTGCATCTCGCCCATCTTTTGTTCGTCGGACACTTCTTCCGCACAAGTCGCTTCTTCGCTGATGACAGACAAAGGTGAGTTGGCCGCGCCACGCATGCTGAGAATCTCTTCGTGCAGCGAGGTTTCCAAATCGGAAGCCACGTCGTCGTGGGAATCCAATTCAGCAGCCGTTTCCAGCGAGCCGGTCAAGGCATCCATGTTGGGTTTGACTTCTTCTTCGTCTTCGAATTCGCCAAACAGTTGGTCGGCCGATGGTGTGGCAGCGGCTTCAGCTTCGCATGCTTGAGGTTCGGCTTCTTCGGTCTCGGGCAATTCCGTTGCCACGTTGGAGCCGATGACGTCGGAGACCACTCCGTAGTCGCCATCGTAGGTTTGGCAGTCGATGCTCTGACAGTCAATGCTCAGTGAACCGAACTCAAGGTTGTTGTCGGCGGACTCGAGTTGCGGCTGAGTTGCGTCGCAAACGAGTGGTTCGGCAACGGCATCGTTGGAGCATTCTTCAGATTGGCAAGCATTCGATTGGCACTGGCCGGAAGTTTGGCAGGCTTCTTCGCTGCACTGCGATGCGTCACAGCATTCCGGATCGGTGCTGGATTGCGAATCACAAGCGACTGGCTCGGTTTCTTCGACCGTTTCGGTTTCGGCTGGCAAGGGTTGGTCGTTCCAACGGCGTGCTAGTTCGGCAGTGTTTTCAGGTGCTGACGTTCCCTCGCCCGCGTCGGCGTCATCCGAGAGCGACTCATTCCATGTCGATTCATCTAAGGAACCGAACTCAACATTGGAGGTCGTGGTGCGGGAACGGTCAGCGTTTGGTTCCGCGATGGCGGGTTCGTCCATCACAGGGCTGGGCAGTTGTTGCAAGGTTGCCCAGGCACGATCGACGATTTTGTTGTCGATGATGCTTTGGTTGAGCGATGCGGCACAATCGATCGCCGCGGTCATCATTTGGTTGATCAAACGAGGCGTGCCGCTGCAAGCTTGATGGATCGCACGAATGGCTTCGTTGGTGATCGCTTCGGTGGGGTTCGACCCACAATTCTTGATCACATCGTGGACGTACGTCAGGGCTTCGTCGCCATTGAGCGGGTGCAAGTAGCAGCGGGTTGCGACGCGTTGCACGAGTGCTTCGAGCGATGGCAATGCAAGGGTCTCGTCCAGTTTGGGGCCGCCCAGCAGAACCGCGCTGACGCGTGGTTGTCCTTCGCTCATCGTGTTGGTGATGATGCGGATGGTTTCCAACACTTCCGGTGTCAACGCTTGGGCTTCGTCAACCAGCAGCAACAGACCGGGGAATTCGGACGTGCTGCGAGCGAGTCGTTCAACCAACGCGAATTGCGGGTCTTCGTTGGGCTCGAGCGGTGTCGAGTGAATCCCGCGGACACGGTTCAGTCGCGTCAGCAAATGACGTTGGAACAACAAGGGATTGTCCAGCATGGCGTCGCCGAACATCACGACCTCGCGGCGACCCGAGAATTGCTTCAGCAGCAATTGGCACAGCAATGATTTGCCGACGCCGGGGGGGCCGATGACGAGAGAAATTGCTTCCCAGGCTTCAATTGCTCGTTGGATTCGCTGCAATGCCTCGTCCTGCGAACCAACGGGAACGTAACGTTCCGCACTGGGGAAGGGGGGAAAGGGAGGCACGTGAAAAGAGTGTTCAACCGAAGACATGGTCGAAGTTTCCTAGGCGGAACAAATGGGAGAATGCGGACAAGCCGTCTAATCGTTACAGTCGTCACCCAGACCGCAGAGTCTGAAACAAAATTCATTCATTTCTGACGAATTCACCTCATGCCCCGACGCCTCGTCCTGTGACAAAGAGCCCCGTGAAGAAGAGCCCTGTGACAAAACTCGCCTCGACAAAACGCCCAGCGACGAAGCCACGCAAACCTGCCTCCACTGCGACGATCGATTGGTACGATCGGCCTCAGTACTTTGACATGGTTTTCCGTGACGAAACGGCAACCGAAATGGCGTTCTTTGACGAGGCGTACCAGCGTTACGCGACCGGAACCGTTTCGCGGGTGTATGAACCCGGATGTGGCAGCGGTCGTTTGGTGGCTGCTTCTGCAGCCCGCGGGTACGACGTCGTTGCGTTGGATAACAACGACGCGATGCTCGCTTATCTGCGGCGTCGATTGCAACGTCGAAAATTGTCGGCGGAGCTGATCAACGGCGACATGACGTCTCACGTGTGCTCGCCATCGGTGGACGCCGCGTTTTGCACGTTCAATACATTCCGGCACATGATGGACGAAGACGCCGCGATCGCGCATTTGCGATCCGTCGCGGCCTCGTTGCGAACAGGCGGCATCTATGTGCTCGGGTTTCACTGCATTCCCATGGACGCGGATCCGGAATGCACCGAGCGTTGGAAAGCGTCCCACGGAGGAACGAATATCAGCGTGACGTTGAAGGTGGTCGATTTCCAACGACGCAAACGGCGTGAAACTCTCCGCGTCTCGATCAAAGCCACTCGAAAAAATGGAACGGTCGAACGAGTCCGCAGCGAGTTCCCCTTGCGGCTGTACACGCCCAAGCAAGCCGTCACGATGTTGCAATCCGTCAGCGATGAACTGGAAATTGTCGGCGTCCATGACTTCGATTATGAAATCGAACATCAGCGAGAGATGGACAACGACCTGACTGACGCCCTTTTTGTGCTCCGGAAAAAATAGACTTGGAAAGTGACACAGATGACAGAAACATTTCAAGCGACTTGTGCCGCAACCGGTGAATTCCTTCCCGGCGAATTCACGGAAGCAACTGCCGACCAGATCGATTCCGCGTGCGAACGTGCCGCGAAGGCAGCGATCCAGTTTCGCGAATTGAAACCGGATGTATTGGGGGAATTTCTGTCTGCGGTGGCCGCCGAGGTTCGATCGCGGCGAGATGAAATCGTGTCACGATGCGAACTGGAAACAGGGTATTTGAATGCTCGCGTGGAAGGCGAATTGGATCGAGCGGCGGGACAGTTGGACCTGTTTGCTCGATTGGCGGTCGAGCGACCGTGGGACCGGGTGACGTCGGAGCCCGCGGATCCGGATCGCAAACCGTTTCCCAAACCCAGCATGTCGCGGCGGTATGTTCCAGTCGGACCGGTGGCGGTGTTTGGCGCGTGCAATTTTCCGTTGGCGATTTCTGTTGTTGGCAATGATTTTGTTTCGGCGATCGCGACCGGCAATCCTGTGATCGTGAAATCGCATCCCAGCCATCCGGGCACGTGTGAATTGCTTGGGAACGCGGTCCAAGCCGTGGTCGAACGTTTGAAAATGCCAGAGGGAACGTTTGCTTTGCTGCATGGGCGAACGGTGGATACGTCACTGCGTTTGGTCTCTCATCCCGCGATTGCCGCGGTCGGATTCACCGGCAGTCCTCAAGGCGGTCGGGCCTTGGCGAAAGCGGTCTTGGATCGCGAAAATCCAATTCCGATTTTCGCGGAACTGGGCAGCACCAATCCGGTCTTTCTGGCTGCGGACGCGATGGCGACTCGCACGACAGAGATCGCGGAAGGGTTTGGTGCGTCGCTGAGGTTTGGCAACGGCCACATGTGCACCAAACCCGGTGTGTTGGTGATCCAGGAACAGGATGCTGAGCGGTTTGTCGAATCCGCTTGTCAATTGTTTGCCAAGCAACCGAATTTGCCGCTGTTGAGTGGGCCGGTTGCGGAAGCGTTCGATGTCGGGGTTCAACGGCTGCAGTCGGCGGAGCAGGTTGAGTCGTTGTTCATCGCGGAGCGACTGGAAGGCGAAGGCCCGTGGCATCGCGGGGCTCATTGGTTTGGCATGACAGCGGAAACCGCGATTCGAGACGGTTGGTTGCACAGCGAAACGTTTGGCCCCGTGGCGATTTTGGTGCGTTGTCGCGATGAAGCCGAGATGCTTCGGGTCGCAGAACAATTTCACGGCTCGTTGACGACGACGCTGCATACCGAGACGCCCGAGAGTGAATTCACGCGGCGTTGGCTTGCGATTGCCGAACGCTTTGGCGGTCGAATCATTCTCAATGGGTGGCCGACGGGAATGGAGATCGGATCGGCGACGCAGCACGGGGGCCCGTTTCCCGCCAGTCTGGATGGTCGCAGCACTTCGGTCGGGCACGCCAGTTTGGAACGCTTTGTCCGCCCGCTTTGTTATCAAAATTGGCCGTCGAGTGGCGGTTGAGCGGGTTGTCTCGATATCATTCGTCGTGGAAAATCAAAGAGATTCTTCGGGAAAAGCGTTGTATGCACCGGTTTCCCACCGAACGGGCCGGCATTGATTAGGATGCAGTGCAGCATTCCATCCGGTTCCCGTTGCATCATTTTTGAATCTTCATTCGGCTTCTGATTTCGTGCCACGTTCCACCGAAGATCCTACCGAAGTTCGCAGCGCGACCTCCGAGGAGATTGTCGCCAAACACTTTGGCAACTACCAGGTTGTTCGGACGCTGGGCACGGGTGGAATGGGTGAAGTCTATCTTGCTCGGCACACCGAAACGGGGCGTATGGTCGCCCTCAAAGTGCTTCGGAATCATATCGCGGACCACCCTCGATTTCGTCGGCGATTCCAACGCGAAGCCGAGCTGATTCAGGCTCTCGAGCACGACCACATCGTGCCGTTGTTGGAAACGGGCGAGGAGGCGGGGGTGCCGTTTCTGGCGATGCAACTGGTCGACGGGCAAACGCTGGCGGATCTGATTCTCGAACAAAGAGGAATCGAACCCGGGGATCGGTCCGGGGCCGATTGGGAGGACGACACCGCGGTCATGTCGCAAGCTCTGGTGGCGACGGACGAAAGTGTGATGTCGTTCGAGTTCATTGCGAATGCCATCGCGGACATTGCCGATGCGTTGCACCTTGCTCACTCGTTCAAAATCATCCACCGCGATGTTAAACCGTCCAACCTGATGCTCGATCGTGACGGCAGGTTGTGGCTGACCGATTTTGGGTTGGCGTTTTTAGAAGACGACCAAACGGCTTTGACGATGACCGGCGATTTGGTCGGCACGCCGGCTTACATGAGCCCCGAGCAAACGATCGGGCGCACTCAGAAGTGACGCGTCGTTCGGACGTCTATAGCTTGGGAGCAACACTGTATGAATGGGCGACTTTGCATCGTCCATTCACAGGGAATCGAGAACAGGTTCTCGTCAACGTTGCCAACGGAAGTTTGGCGACACCCCGCAGTTTGCGCGGCGATGTTCCTGCGGATCTGGAAGCGGTGATCTGCAAGGCGATGTCGCGGTCACCCGATGGACGCTACCCAACGGCGGCAGCATTTGCTGAAGACCTGCGACGATTCGCGTCGGGCAAACGAGTGTCAGCAAAGATGCCCGGTTGGACGGAACGCTTGTTTCGATGGAGCCAACGCAACCCGTTGGTCGCGGTGGCCTCTTTCATCGGAGTGGTCACCACCGTGGTGGCGGTGTTGAGCATGCAAGCGATTCACTCTCGGCAGTTGGTTCGCATCAACGAACGATTGGAAAAGAGCAACGATGATCTGATCAGTTCGAATCTTTTATTGGAAGCACGAGATGCTGAGCTCAGGAATCAGCTATTCATCTCGGACATGTCACTGGCCTTCCAGGCTTATGGGGCCAAGAACTTGGTCACCACCAAACAATTGCTGGACAAACATCGCGAAGAATCCGAGCGGTTTGGGCCGCGACGATTCGCGTTGGACCTGTTGAATTATCTCTCGACGCCGCCGTCATCGACTTTGCTGACTCAGCATGGGGCCCCCGCTACCGCCGTGACCGTTTCGAAAGATGGCACCTTGGTCGCCTCAGCCAGCGAGGATGGTGAGGTGCGAGTGGTGGATTTGGAGACCAAGCAATTGCTGCACAAGCATCAGTTGCCCGGCCGTCTCGATTCGATCTCGATCAGCCCTGACAACAAGCTTTTTCTCACCGGGCTGAACGACTTGATCGGATTCAGTCCGGTTAAAACGTATCGGATGGATTCGGGAGAGGAAGTGCTGGGCTTGCTTGGCCATTGGCATTCCGTTGAGTCGACTGCTTTTTCATCCGACGGACAATTGATTGCCTCGGCGGACCGCTACCGACAGGTCCAGGTGCATGACACGGATGGCAATGTCGTCGATTCGTTCGCCGCGGATACGCGAAATGAGTCACTGCAATTTGTCGGTGAAAGCCATCGACTGATTTATGTGCATGAATCGGAAACCGGGCGTGAATTGCATGTGCGAAATATTGACACACAGGAAGAGGTGGTCATTTCGACGGGCATTCCGTCGGCGCAGTTCGCTGCATCGGTGCCGACATCCGACACGGGAAAGTTTCGAGTCGTGTCGCAAGGTTACGGATCACTGTCTCTTGCCGAGTCGGATCGGGCCGAGCCGATCATCAAGATGAATGACGCGGATGTGAACTTTCGTTGCATCGCGATCAGCCAAGACGGAAGGGTTGCCTACAGCGGAACCGATGAGGGGGCCGCGTACGTTTGGATTCTGGACGATCGCGATCGTGACAATCAATTGTTTCGACCGCTGGTGGTACCGGTCGCCGAGGGGCGTATTTGCGAAATCGCAGTGTTGTCCGACTCGTCGGAAACGCCTCGGTTTGTGACGTCGACCGAAGATGGCAAAGTCATCCTTTGGGAAACCGAAGAAAAGATGCCAATCCGCCCCATGCATTCAATGATTCCCTATCCCAACACCACGACGCAAAAAATCGCCGCGCCCTACCCAGGATCACCGGACGTCTTTCTGTGGCTGAATGGAGGCGAGGTGGTTCACTACAATCCGCTCGAAAACCCAAATGAGTTCTCGTTGGTGGCGCAACGTTTCACCCCGAATCATCACTCGCTCGCGGTGAAAGAAGACTCGTCCGCGATCGCTCTTTCGACGGGGGTGGATGTGCATGTCTACGAGGTGGGATCGTCGCGTTTGTCTCACACGATTCCTTCTCCGAATCCCGAGAAGCATTGTCACGACATCCTGTGGATGGGGCAGCGACTGTATGTCATGTACACGGACGAGGTGTTGGTCTACGACGCGGATGACTATTCGCAGGTGGGCGTGATCCCGCTTCCCATTGACGGGGCGACATCCCTGGTCCGAATTCCTACGGAAGAAGCGTTCTTGGTGGTGACCAAGTCAACTCTGTGCAAAGTCAAAGGTTTGTCGGCGAGTGTTTTTGAAGAAGCCCGGTCGGCGGCAGAGTATTTCGCGAGATTGGTCTTCGATTCGCGTGGAGAACAAATCGCGATCATACGAATGAATCGATTGGTCGAAATTCGTTCATTCCCGAAGGGCGAAACCTTGGCTGTGTTGCGTGGTCACATTCGCGAACCGAATGATTGTCTGTTCATGGACAATGACAAAACTTTGGTGACGACCAGCGAAGAAGGGTTGGTCCGGTTCTGGGACATTTCAAGTGAGCGAGAAATGGGCTCGTTGAGGACGGGGGTGGAGGTTTCGAACCATCTGCACCACTTCCAAGAAGCAGACATTTTGTTGGCGACCTCGCCCGCTTCGCCAATCGAGCTTTGGACGACAGGCAAGAAACTGTCCAAGATGGCCGCTGAGCCAAAGGCAGTCGAGCCAAGCACCGATTCGGAGGAAGCCGACAAATTCGCGAAGCTGGCCCCGAAGTGAACCATTGGCAACGCGATTGAATTGCGTGAGCAGGTCTCGCTACGGGGGGCCGCATTTCGAGCTTTCGTTCGGACGAGTCCCCTGCGACGGGGCAGTATGTCCCGTTAGGATCGTTTGCACTGTCAATTTTTCGTGAGGCGTTTAGTCTGTGAAAAGATTGGATTTTTTTCGTATCCGATCTTCTTCAGGAAATTGGCACGGGCGGTTTAGCACGAAGTGGAACTTGAACCAGACATTCCGATAGAAAACTTCGCGACGGAAACAGGGGATCCCAGGCTGCCGCTGCGACATGTGAGCCACTATCAGGTGATCGGTACACTTGGCTCGGGCGGGATGGGCGAAGTCTACTTGGCGATGGACACGATTTCAGGAGAACGTGTTGCGCTGAAGTTGTTGCAACACCAGGCTGCGAAAAAGCCTCGGTTGCGGCGTCGATTCGAACGGGAATCGAATCTGATCCAAGACTTGCAGCATGATCACATCGTTCCGTTGCTGGACTGCGGCGTCGAGCACGGCATGCAGTATCTCGTGATGCGGTACATCGACGGCCGAACTTTGGCCGAACGGATTTCCCAATCCACCGATCCATGTGAGACCGCGTCATGCTCCATCGATTCCATGGAGGAAGACGAAGAGGCAAACGGGAGTGATTCGCGCGGCGAAGCGACCTCGGATTCGTTTGAGTTCATTGCCACCTCGATTGCGAACATCGCCGACGCGTTGCAAGTCGCTCACGATGAAGGGGTGATTCACCGAGACATCAAACCAGGCAACTTGATCTTCGATCAAGACGAAAAGATTTGGCTGGCCGACTTCGGGCTGGCGTTCACTGAAGATGATCGCACCGCGCTGACCATGACTGGTGACCTGTTGGGAACACCGGCCTACATGAGTCCCGAGCAAACACTGGGATCCCAGGCAGACATCACACGCCGTTCGGACGTGTACAGTTTGGGCGCGACGCTGTATGAGTGGGCCACTCTGCAACGCCCCTTCCGCGGCAATCGCGAACAGATTCTGGTGGACATCGCCAACGGAAGTCTTGCCGCACCGAGAAGTTTGCGCGCGGAGTTGCCGCCCGGTTTAGAAGCGATCATTTGCATGGCGATGTCGCGTTCTCCGGAGTCTCGCTACCCGACCGCGACAGCATTCGCCGACGATCTTCGCCGGTTCGCTGCCGGTCAGCCCGTCCGAGCCAAGATGCCCGGTTGGACCGAACGATTGGGACGTTGGCGACGACGGAATCCGCTGGCGGCGCTGGCGTCGTTGGTCGGTGTCATCACCACCGTCATGGCCGTGTTGGGAATGCAGGCGATCCACTCGGAGCAACTCACCCGGGTCAACCAACAACTCGCTCAGAGCAACGACGAGCTGATCGAAGCCAACCTGGAACTGGAATCTCGCGAAGCGGAATTGAGCGAGCAGTTGTATGTCTCGGACATGTCGCTCGCATTCCAGGCGTACAAGGGGAATAATCTGCGAACGACCAGGCAATTGCTCGACAAGCATCGGCCGGAATCCGAGAAGACCTCGCCGCGGCGGTTTGCGTATCGTTGCCTTGATCATCTCGTCACGCCGCCGCCATCGATTCTGCTCACGCAACATGATGGCCCGGCAACGGAAGTGGCCATTTCAAATGACGGGAAGATTGCGATTTCGGTCAGTCATGACGGGGAGGTTCACGTCATTGATTTGGCGACGAAGCGGCGAACGCATCAGTACAAGCTGCCCGCACGACTCGACGCGATCGCAATCAGCCCTGACAACCAGCATTTCCTGACGGGACTCAATGGCGATGTTGGTTTCAACGGCATCACCGTCCGAGAAATTGCCACCGGGAAAGAGACGTTGGAACTGCTGGGGCACTGGCACAACGTTGAGTCCGCGGCTTTTTCCGCTGACGGAGAATTGTTCGCGACGGCAGGCCGTTACCGCGACGTGCAGGTTCATGATCGAGAGGGGAACGTTATCAAGACGTTTCCTGGTGGATCGCGGAACGAGACGCTGCAGTTTGTGGGCGATGGTCACCAACTTGCCTATGTGAAGGAAGTCGACAAACAACGCGTGCTGAGTGTCATTGATCTGGAGAGTGGAGAAGAACGGCTGGGGCCGATGGACGGCGAAACCATCGTGTTCTCAGCGGTGCAACTGCCCGAGGCGGACTCTTTTCGCAACGTGGTGTTTGGTGACAGACACCTCAAAATCTCCGATTCCAACAGCACGTCTCATTTCGCTCGCGCATTCGCCATGGACACGCCGGTGCGCTGCGTTGGAATGGCTGCCAACGGGGAGTATCTGTTCCACGCGACGGATGACGGTGTGGTGTTCGCTTGGACGTTGCTGAACCGATCCGGAAGCGGTGATTTGCAACCGCCGATGATCTTTCAAGCGGCAACCGGCCAAGTCAGCAGCCTGCGATGTTTGCCGGATCCAGCGGATTCGTCACGCATTGTGACAGCGGGCGAAGACGGCTCGGTACGGCTTTGGGAACTCGAAGAGAAACTGCCTGTGCGTCCCCGTCCTCGCGGACGGGCATTCCCGGAAGCACACGTCACCAACATCTATTCTCCCGATGGCAAGGCGTTTGATGTCTTCGTCAAACTCGGCGACAACACGGTCTGGCATTACGATCCCAGACGCGACCTAAATCAGATGCGGCCGATTGCGAGCGAACTGAAAGAGAGGGGGCAATCTCTTGGTACCAATTCCGACGCGTCCATGCTCGCCACTGCCTGTCTCGCGGAGGTCGAAGTTCGTGATTTGCAAACGTCAGAATTGCTTGCGAAGCTGGTTCCCCCCGACGAAAACGAAGGCATCCGGGATGTGAAGTTCAGCGGCACAAAACTATGTGTGTTGCTGAGCAAGCAATTGTTGGTCTACGACGAGGAGGACTTCTCGCTGGTCGAAGTTCATGACCTTCCGAGTGACAACAATCGTTATTTGTTCAATGTTCCCAACAGCGACTCGCTGATGCTTGTCGCGCCGAACATGCTCAGCGTTTATTCGGACGCTGCTGTTTCGATTTTTGAATCAGCACCTTCCTCTGCCCTCCGATTTTTTCAAGTTCGGTTCGATCCGAACGGATCCCAAGTGGCTGTCATTCATGATGACCACCTGGTTGAGATTCGGAGCTACCCGGAGAACGAAATCACCGCGGTTTTGCGTGGGCATGTCAAATCGGTTTACGCTTGCGTTTTTCTTGATCACGGGCAGACGCTTGCCACCTGCGGAGAAGAAGGGCTGATTCGATTCTGGGATTTGGCGAGTGAACGTGAGATGGGATCGCTTCCAACCCGCGGGCACTTCAAGAGCCATTTGCAGTACTTCGAAGACGCGGACATATTGTTGGTGTCGTCAGCGTCGGGGCCCACCGAATTATTGATGACCAAAGATTCCCGTGAACAGTTGGCTCGGGTAATCCAATGTGACGTTGCAATACCGTCCGAGTGATTTGAGGGTGGCCTTTCGAATTTGGGAATCCGTTCCCGAACGGATGCGAACACCCTGCGGGGCGGGGCGGTTCCAGCTATTATCGGTAGGTTCCCGCCGCAAGAATGCAAGGACCGTGCTCACCAACTGTGTGAACGGTCTCTGTCAACGACAATGCCGCCCACGAAGCCACGGTTCTGCACGAAGTGAATCTACCACCTGACAATCTTACCGAAGGTGGCGGCACGGAGGCCGGCGACTTCAATGAATCTCTTGAGCACTTTGGCAATTACCGGGTCATTCGCACACTTGGCACGGGCGGGATGGGCGAAGTGTACTTGGCCGAGGACGTCACCAGCGGACAGAAGGTGGCGCTGAAACTGCTTCAACATCGCGCGTCGAAGCAGCCTCGTTTGCGCCGTCGTTTTGAACGTGAATCGACGTTGATTCAGGACCTGCAGCACGACCACATCGTTCCGTTGCTCGATTCCGGGGTGGACGAGGGAACGCAATACCTCGTCATGCGATACATCGACGGGCAAACTCTGGCCGATCGGATCACGAACGAAAACGACGACACTCGGACTTGTTTGCCCGGCCCAAGCGGCGAAACGGTCCACACGAGGATCAGTGTCGAAGCCGAAAGTGCATCGAGCGATTCCTTTGAGTTCATCGCGGAATCGATCGCGAACGTGGCAGATGCATTGCAAGTTGCTCACAACGATCGAGTGATTCACCGCGACGTCAAACCTTCGAACTTGATGTTTGACAGCGATGGCAAAATCTGGCTGACGGATTTTGGGTTAGCCTTCACTGAGGACGAAAACACTGCGTTGACGATGACCGGCGATGTGTTGGGGACGCCGGCTTACATGAGTCCCGAGCAGACGTCCGGCGCGACCACTGCCTCGACGCCTCAGTCGGACATTTACAGTCTGGGGGTCACGCTGTACGAGTGGGCAACGCTTCAGCGAGCCTATTCGGGATCTCGAGACCAGATCCTGAACCAAGTCACGCAGGGGGCTTACACGCCAGCCGGCAAAGCTCGCCCGGAATTGCCTCGTGCTTTGCAGGCAATCATTGGCAAAGCGATGTCGCTTTCCCCGGCGAACCGCTATGCCACGGCGTTTGATTTCGCAAACGACCTTCGACGGTTTGCCAACAAGGAACCTGTCACCGCGAAAATGCCGGGATGGAGCGAACGGTTGTTCCGTTGGAGCGAACGCAATCCGTTGGTGGCGCTTGCGTCTTTGATCGGAATGGTGACCACCATCATCGCGGTGATTGCAACGATTTCGATCTATTCCAGTCGTTTGATGAGCATCAACAATGCTCTCGATGCCACCAACGAAAAACTTTCCCGAACCAACGTCGAGCTTGCAACCAGCGAAGAAGAACTGCGTCAGTTCCTGTACGTGGCGGACATGACGTTAGCGTATCAAGCCTATGCGTCACACAATTTTGTCGAAGCGAGAAAGTTGCTTGAGAAATACGGCCCAAAAGAGAAGTCCAACCTCAATCAAATCGGCGAGGACGCGAAGCCGCATTTCGCTTGGCAATTGCTCGATCGCCTGACCAAAGAACAGCCATCCGTTTTGCTGACAACGCACGAGGGCAAAGCGAATGAGGTGGCCGTGTCGAGCGACGGCAAACTGGCTCTTTCGGTTGGTGAGAAGGGACAACTGCATGTCATCGACCTCGAAAGCCAGAAGGTGTTGCATCGTCATCAAGTCGGCAATCAACTCAATGCGGTTGCGTTCAGTCCCGACAATCAACGCTTCGTCACGGGGCTGAACGGCAGTTTGGGATACAACTTCGTCTTTGTTGGCGATGTCCTGACTGGTGAGAAAGTGGTCTCGATGGTCGGGCACCAGAACACGATCGAATCTGTCGCCTACTCCTTAGACGGTCGATACGTTGCCTCGGCAGAACGGTATCGTAGCGTTCAGATTCACAACATCGATGGTGATTTGGTGGAACGCTATGAAGGAGAAACACGAAACGAGTGTCTGGAATCCATTGGGGGCGGCGGGCACTTTGCCTTCCTCGAAAATCCAGAGGACGTTGAGGCACGAGTGTTTGTCTGGGACAACGATTCAGAGGAGAACTACGTCTTGCCGACCATTATGGCCCCGACATCGTTCACCTTTTCCAAACCGCTTCCTGACAGCGGTGAGCTTCGTCTGGTCACATGCAACTCGGACATGATTCATGTGGTGGACGGGAAAGATCGCAAGTTTGTTGCGTCTTTCGAAGACATTCCAGGACGCATCCGCTGCGTCGATATCTCCGATGACGGTCGCTATATCTGCGCGGGGGTGGATGAAGGAATGGTTCTATTGTGGGATCTCTATCAAAGAACGAACGGCAAAAGACTGATCCATCCGAATGTGATTCAAGCAAGCGAGAAGGGAATTTCGAGCATCAAGATGATCTCGAGCGACCTGGGGCTTCCGCGGATGATCACGTCGAGTTTGGATGGAACGGTACGGTTGTGGGATGTGTCGAATCTGGTCTGGAAAACACCGGGCAGTGATCTGGTCGCGAGCGAGAAGTATCGAATGCATGACACGCAAACTCTCCACTATGGGAGTTCCGATGTGTATCTGCGGTTCCGACGAGGCGTTCTTGGACACTACAGACATGATTCCGGTGCGAGCGAATTTCGAACAATCGGAGACTATCCCGCCGAGGTCGGACTTGCCACGGCACTCGCTCCGGACGGAAAGCGGATGGCAATCGGACGCGCAAATGAAGTTTTGATTGTGGATTCGATTTCGGGCGAAGTTGAGACCACCATTTCGTTGCCGGTTGAGAAAAAATCAGGTTGCCGAGATTTGCAATTTACTGACGATTGGCTTGTCACGCTGTTCAACGATCGGATACTACTTTACAGCACTGACGACTATTCGTTGGTGGACGAGTTGATGGCGGATGAAGGCAATTTCAAGGAGCTCTGCTGCGTTCCGAATGAAGATGCCTTGATCGTCATGGGGGGCAGCCATCTCTATCGTTTCGAGGATCAACAGTTGACGCTGTTGGAACGTGTGAATGTGTCCGAGGCTTATGCGGGAGTTTGTTTTGACTCGAGGGGGCGACAGTTGCTGACTGCACATCACAACCGAGTCATACGAGTCAGGTCCTATCCAAATCTTGAGCCGATCGCGACTTTGAAGGGACACCGTCACAACGCGGTCGATCATCTGTTTTTAGATGACGATCAGACAATTGTGACATCAATGACTGACTCGACGATTCGGTTTTGGGATCTCAAAACAGAGCGGCAATTTGGCAACATCGCACTTGCCAAGCCTTCCTATAATAATTTGCGTTTCCTGAAGGATCAGAACGCGCTCTTCGTTTCCCACGTGGATGCGCCTGCGATTGTATTGAATGCGTCGAGTAGCACGAGCGACGACTGACCGGTGATCAGTGGTCTTCGAGCGTGAAGACGCTGTGGTACGCACCAGCGTCTTCGAAGTAGCCAAACAGGTCGGAATAGAAATCGTGGCTGCAGAGCGTTGCGCTGTCACCAACGACAATCAATTTCCGTTTGGCTCGTGTGAGTGCCACGTTGCTGCGGCGTTGATCGGACAGGAACCCGATTTCGCCGTCTGGGTTGCTGCGAGTCATGGTGATCAGCACAACTTCTTTTTCGCGTCCTTGAAATCCGTCGACAGTGTCGATTTCGATCCCGTCCAGATCCAACCGCATGCGGAGGTTTCGGACTTGAGCGGCATAGGGCGCGATGACTGCGATTTGGTCGCCAGTGACTCCCATGTCGGCGAGTTGTTTGACGAGTTGCAGGATGACCTTGGCTTCCCCGTGGTTCAGTTTGCTTTGGCCGTCCGGTTCCAATTCTTCTTCGTAACCTGCACCTGCCGTGTCGATCAGCATGAGTGGTTCGGTCGTGAAATCGTTTTCCTCGACGTTGGGCAAATCACGCAGGCGATGTCCTTTGACGGATGCGTCGGCGATCAAGGTGCCGTCATAGAAATGGTCGCTGCTGAACCGCATGATCGATTCGTTCATGCGGTACTGGACGGTGAGTCGACGATAGATTCGTTCGCCGTAGCGATGCACGAGACGCTGCATCAACGAATCACGCATTCCGATCTTGGCGGCATCATCGGACAAGACCGTGGGCGGCAATTGGCAATGATCACCGGCCAAGATTAAACGGTCGGCTCGCAGGATCGCTTGCCACATTCCTGGTTCAGTGCACTGGCACGATTCATCGACGACGACCAAGTCAAACGATTGATCGCTGAGTAGTTCTTCGTCGATGGTGGTCGTGGTGCAGATCACATCGGCTCGATCGATCACGGAACGCACGATGCTGCGTTCTTGGGACCGGATCATGCCGCGAAGACGACCGGCTTCGTTGAACAATTCGGAACGCTGCTTGCGTTCTCGACCACCGCTGGCCCGGATCGGCCGGTTGGCTTCTCGGAGGATTTGATCGAGTTCGCGCCGGAGGTCTTTGATGACCGTGCTGGTTGGATCCGATTCGACCAACGCGTCGAGGGTGTGTTCTTGCAAGGATTCGAAGACGCGAGCTGGGTGACCGACACGCACCACGTTGGGCATCAAACGGACCAGGCGTTCCAGCAAATTGTCGACAGCGGTGTTGCTGGCCGCACAGGCGAGGACACGTTCGCCGCGTTCAACGGATTGAGCGATGATTTCGGCGATGGTCGTTGTTTTGCCGGTTCCGGGAGGACCATGAATGATGGCGACGTCATCGGCCATCATCGCGAAGGCGACGGCGTCACGTTGTGGCGGGTTGAGTTCGGTTCGAAAGGCGATGTCACTGAGTTCGAACTGGAAGCTTTCCGGATCAATCTCATGTGTGTCGATCGGGTTACCGTCGACGCGAGGTGTTTTGACTCCCAGCAACACATCGCGAAGTTTGCCTGATCGGCCGCGAATTTCTTGGGCCCTGGCCATGGCAGCGAGTTGTCGAAGACGAGTCGTCTCGTCCGGTGACATGTCCAATCGGAAGCGGTCCGAAACGACGGCGGGCCGTCGTCCGGATTTTCCGTGTTTGCCCACGCCCTTCTTTTTCAGGTCGTCTTGGTCGCGGACCGGGAAGGTGTCGGTCGCGATTTGGATCGAATGGTTCTTGCGGCGACTGACGACGCCTGCGATGCCTTCGTCCGATGGATCGTCGTCCATCGACAGCACGACTGGCGAGCCGACTTTCAGCCGGTTCATAGGCAGGTCTTTGCCACCGGGTTTGGCCAAGTCGAGCAGATAACGTCCCGCCAATCCGGTGTGGTAATCGACCATGTCGAGCCCCACGATGGCTTGGCCGGTGCTTTCGACGTCACGTTGAGAACGAATCTGACGCAGTTTCGCGAGGCGGGCTCGTTCGGCTTCGGCTTCCAAATCCAACCAAATGGCGAGCTGTTCGAAGTAGTCTTCTTGATCGAGCGGGCGATCGGTTGGCAAACCTCTGGGGTACGGGACGTTCAGATTGGCCAATCCGCCTTTGGAGGCGTCGCCGGTGTTCTTGCTGCTCGATAGAATTCCATCACCAAAAGAACCCGCGTCAGAATTTTTGAAAGCGGTTTTGCCTTCTCTTTGAGACTTGGCTTTCGAGCGGGCTTTCCGTGAACGTGATGACATGCGAAGAACAATCGTGAGAACGAACCCGCGGCCGGATGCGGCGGGAATGGAACACGCCTTCGGAGAAACTGTCCGTGACGCTCGCACTCATCATCGCCGCTGAAACGTTTTTTGCCAGTGTCTTGACCGCGGTTTTCTATTGGATCGACAAACGAGCTGCGCGGGCCGGCAGTCGTCGCATCCCGGAAAAAACGTTGTTGCTGGCCAGCGTTCTAGGCGGATGGCCGGGAGGCTACCTCGCCGGACAGAAACTCAGGCACAAAACGGCAAAGGTTTCGTACCGTGTCCAATTCGCGATTGCCGCGGTGATTCACGTGGTCGCAGTGGTTGCGATTCTGTGGTTCGGTTTGCGTTGATATTCGCGAACCACAACGCAGCGGTTTCACTCCGCCGGTGGAGTGGCATTGTCGTCGGCGTCGGTTCGCTGGCCATACCGCAATTCGCTGACTCGCATCAGCAATCCCAATTGGTGTCGCAGAGCGGGGCGGACCCGGTCGGTCACCTTCACGCGTTGGGATCCATCGGCCGGCCCGACTGTTCCGCTGGCCAATTCCAAATCGATCAAAGCCGGTGGGACTCGTTTGTAGTGCGGATCGGAAAATTCCAATCGAACGACGATCGGAGATCCGGATTCGTCCTTCGTTCCCGCGGCGAGTTCATCTGCCGTTTGCGTGACATTGGGATCGACCACGAGGGCTTCTACTGACAAAGGTTCGACGGTCTCCCATCGATAGTGGGATTGTTCCAGCAGTGCTTTGCGGAGGTGTCCGAGTCCGGGGAACGCGGTCAGTTCGACTTGTTTGAAATCGGCACCCGGCCCGGGCATCAATTCCACGTGGTCACCCAATTGAATGGCGGTGATCACTTCGGGGCCCCAGAACTCCGTTGTCTTGACCAACTTGGTGCGGCGAGCAGCGATGCTGAGGACGGCCACGAGAGCACCGATCACAACGATGGCCACCAACGCGACGATTTGGCCTCGAGTGACGACGACCCGCGGATCGTTGTATTTGTCCGCATGAGGATCCGCGGCAGGGGACTCGTTTTCGTTCATCAAAGGGCAATTCGTGAGGGGCGGAAGCGGCAGGTTCGGGCCGGGGTGAGGAAGCCCGCGGAGGCATGCCGCGAAAACGGCTCACCGGCTACACTATCCTAACCGTGCAACCAACTTTGCCCCAACCCATCGACCTCATGACCGCACCGATTGAATCAATCGAAGTCTCGCTTGGTGACCGCAGCTACCCAATTTGGATCACCACGGGGCTGACCGACGCCGCTGAGCCGTCGCATTTTGCCAAGCACTTTCAAGACGCAGTGGGCGACTGCACGCATGTGGTTATGATTCACGACGCGGCAGTGGCGGACACGATCGCTCATTCGATTGAGCAGCAACTTTCGCGGTCCAATATTCGCATCACACGCATCGCGATCCCGTCGGGTGAAACCAGCAAATCGGTTTCGAGGCTCGAGTCGATTTGGAACACGATGTTGGAATCAGGGACGGATCGTCGCAGCGTTGTTGTCGCGGTTGGCGGCGGGGTCGTGGGAGATTTGGCCGGATTCGCGGCCGCCTCGTTCACTCGCGGGTTGAGGTTCGTGCAGGTTCCCACGACGTTGCTTTCGATGGTCGACAGCAGTGTGGGTGGCAAGACCGGGATCAATCTGCCCGGCGGCAAGAACATGGTGGGCAGTTTTTGGCAGCCACAGATGGTTTGGATCGACACGCAGTCGCTCTCCACGTTGCCCGATCGCGACTTCATCAGCGGCATGGCGGAAGTGATCAAGTACGGCGTGATCGAAGACGCCGAATTCTTTGCTTGGCTCAAAGCCAACGCCGCGCGAATGATCGAGAAGGAACCTCAGACACTGCGGTACGCAATCAGGAAGAGCTGCGAGTCAAAAGCCCGTGTGGTCGCCGAAGATGAGCGTGAAACATCCGGCCGGCGTGCGATCTTGAATTACGGCCACACGTTTGCCCATGCGATCGAAGCCACGGCGGGCTATGGGGTGTGTCTGCACGGCGAAGCGGTCTCGATTGGAATGCAAATGGCCGCGCAGTTGGCCATCGACATGGAACTCTGTGACCCATCTTTGCTAAAAGAACAGACCGCGGTGCTGTCCGCCGCGAAATTGCCACTGGTTTGGAAAGACGCGGATCCAGAACGAATGCTGCCTGTCATGTCGCATGACAAAAAAGTATCGCACGGGAAACTGCGTTTTGTTTTGCCGGACCGGATCGGGCACGTTGCGATGGTCGGGGATGTTCCCACGGACAAAGTCATCGCGGCGATCAACTCGGCTCAACACTGATTCACGGACGCTATCACTTCGATGCCCATTCTTCCTTTTGAACCTGATTGTTATCCCGAGGATTTGATCCATCAGGAAGAGTCTCTGGATTCGCCTTGGTGGTTGCTGTACACAAAAACTCGGCAGGAAAAGTCGGTGATTCGACAGTTGCGCGAGCTAGGAGTGCCCCACTACGCGCCGATGATCAAGCAACGTTTTCGTTCGCCAGCGGGACGTTTGCGTGAATCCTTCGTACCTTTGTTCTCGACGTATGTCTTTTTGCGAGGCGACGATCAAGCTCGCTACGAAGCGGTCTGCACCGGGGCCATTTTAAAAGCGACTGAAATCCTGGAGGTGCCCGAACTGCTGGATGACCTCCGGCAGATTCAAAGCTTGATCGAGATGGGCGTGCCGCTGACGATCGAGAGCCGGCTTCAACCAGGCGAAAATGTTCGCGTGAAAAACGGCACCTTCGCGGGCTACGAGGGAACGGTGATTCGCCGCGAAAATGAATCGCGTTTGCTGGTCTTTGTTCGCTTCATGCAACAAGGCGTGAGCGTGAAACTGGAAGATTGCCAACTTGAAAAGATTGGCTGAACGAGCGTTCCTGTTCGATTTGATCGGCGACGGCTGATCGAATCCGTATCGTGGGAACTTGCTTCAGATCATGCCCGCTTAATCCGTGGGCAGCATTGCTTGCTCGCTAAGCAGGGATCTGCCTGTCTTTTCAACGGCAGAATCTGCACCACCGTCTGATGCGTAAGATGCGCCATCATCCATCGCTTTGATAGATGCCCGAGTGATGCATCTTTTGAGGAATGCGCGCCCTTAGCTGGTTTTGAAGAGCACTTCAGCTGTTTGGTCCTCGAGAGTCGGAAGATTGGAATGACGTGTGCTTTGGACGTGAAACATCGTTTCAACCATTGCAATTGATTCCACGTGGACCGATCACCGCGTGAGCATGCAAACCACGTGAGTCGACAACCGGCCTGCCCATGCAAGGTGTTCCCCAACTCGCCACTCCGTCCGACGCCGATGTCATATCGGCCGAGCGTTTGGTGTTTGTTGGCGGAGGGATGGCGGCTCATGGGTTTTGCAAACGGATCGTTGAAAGTAGCCAGCGTTCGCGGTTCGCCATTTCAGTTTTTGGTGAAGAGCCGCGGCCGGCCTACGACCGCGTGAACCTTTCCTCTTTGCTGGCGGGACGCCCCGAGTCGGAACTGTTGCTCTCGCCCAAAGAGTGGTACGAGCAACATGACATTCTGTTTCACACGGGGCGACGCATCACGCGAATTGACCTGGAACGCCAACAGGTTCACGACGATTACGGACGCGTTGAGCCATACGATCATTTGGTGCTTGCGACAGGATCGTTCCCTTGGGTGCCGCCGATCTCGGGTGTGAAAAGCCCGGGTGTGTTTGTGTATCGCACGGTTGATGATTTAGAAGCGATCCGGCGATTCGTTGACACTCGCAATGCCAAGACGTCGGCTGTCATTGGCGGTGGATTGCTCGGTTTGGAAGCCGCGAAAGTCATCACGGATCTTGGTTTGGCGACCACCATTTTGGAAGTTGCCCCTGGCTTGATGCCTCGACAGCTCGACGCCGCGGGGGCAAAGGTGCTGAAAGAAAAGGTCGAATCGCTGGGCGTTGACGTGCATGTCACGCGTCGGACAAAAGGAATTGTCGCTCGGGATGGCAAGCTGACTTTGGAATTTGAAAACGCGGAGCCCGCGGAAGTCGACATCGTTTTGGTTGCCGCCGGTATTCGTCCACGGGACGAGCTGGCGCGACAGGCTGGTTTGGAACTCGGCCCCCGAGGTGGCATCGCGGTGAACCGGAGTTTGCAAACCAGCGACCCAAACGTTTTCGCGATTGGTGAGTGTGCCGCCGTGGAAGGACAGGTCCACGGTTTGGTGGCGCCCTGTTATCGCATGGCCGATGTCTTGGCGGCGCGGTTGTCGGGTGAGCAAGTTGAGTTTGTCGACGACGAGGAATCGGTCGAGCTGAAACTACTTGGCGTTCCCGTGATCACTCTTGGAAAAGCGATTGGTGAATCGACCTCTGGAGTGGTCGTCACTCACGCGGGCAAAGACGGATATCGCAAACTGATTTTGGAACAGGGCCGTGTGGTCGGTGCGGCTTCGGTGGGCGAGTGGGAAGACGTGAACCTCATTCGAATGTCGGTTGCCCAGCACAAACGATTGTGGCCGACTCAACGAGTGCGTTTTGCACGAACGGGGACACCGTTTGCCGGTGGGGCTGGATTGCCGATCCAACAGTGGCCCGGCTACGCGACGGTTTGTTCCTGCATGGGAGTGACGCGAGAGAAACTCGGAATCGCGATCGCGGAGGGGCACGCGACGATGCCGGAGTTGTCGGCGGCGACCGGCGCCGGAACCGCCTGTGGAACCTGTCGAAACATGCTCTGCGAATTGGTGGGGCAGGGCGCAGAGACCGTCCATCTTCGCGGCAACAAAGCCGTTTTGGTGACTTCCGTTTTGGCGGCTTGCCTGGCGGTGGTGCTCTTTGCAATGCCGCCGATTCCATTTGCTGCTAGTGTCCAGGATTCTTGGCGAAAGGTGGACCTGTTCTGGCGGGACGGATTCATCAAACAGGTCACCGGGTTTTCATTGTTGTTTTTAATGTTGGTGGCGCTCTTGTTTTCGCTTCGCAAACGAGTGAAACGCGTCAGCTTCGGCGACTATGGATGGTGGCGAGCAGCACACGCCGTCATCGGCACCACGATGTTGTTTGGGTTGATCGTTCACACCGGTGTCCGAATGGGCAGCAATCTGAATTTCTCGCTCAGCCTGACGTTTCTGTTGCTGTCTTTGGTCGGTGGTTTGGCGGGCATCGCTTCATCGCTGGAATCCAAACTGTCGGGCGATTCCGCGATGTTCTTGCGAGCATGGCGACCCAAGTTGACTTGGGTTCACATCGCTCTGTTCGTTCCGCTGCCTGCGTTGTTGGCCGGTCATGTCTTCAGCGTGTATTGGTACTGACATGACGGCAGCCAAACAACTGTGGTTAAGTTTGATCGGCGTGAATGCGCTGGTGATCGCTGGCATTGCTTATTCGGCGTTCGCGCCGGAGGCATCGACCAAAGCGATGTTGTTGCCGGGCAAAACATCGCACGGACACTATCAGATTGAAATGCGATGTGACTTGTGTCACACCGAAGGCAGCGGGCTGCGTGAAGACGCCTGCACGAGTTGTCATGCGGAAGAATTGCGACGTGCGAAGGACACGCATCCCGCCAGCAAATTCAATGATCCGACCAATGCTGAGTTGTTGTCCGTGCTGGATGCAACGGACTGCGTGACGTGTCACCGAGAACATGTCGAGGAACAAACGCTGGAGATGGGGCTGACGATGCCGGCGGACTATTGTTTTCATTGCCACCAAGAAACTTTGCAAACGCGGCCCAGCCACGCAGATTTTAAGTTCGATTCGTGTGCGACAGCGGGGTGCCACAACTACCACGACAACCGGGCTCTGTATGAGGATTTTCTGTTGAAGCACGCCGAAGAGGACGTGTTCTTAGAAGAAATGGTCGGACTGACACGTTTGACTTTGTCGGAGAATTCCGACGAAGCATTGTCCAGAGAGGACGCCGATGGACTCGAGAGTTTAGGCACGACCGATTCGTCAGATGACTTGATGATTTGGAATGATTGGGCGTCCACCGCGCACGCATCAGCCGGCGTGAACTGCAGTGGTTGTCACTTGGAGGTCTCCGACGACAGAGACGAAGCTGCTTCCAATCTCGCAGGCACATGGAATCGCAAAGTTTCTGTTCAGACGTGTGGCAATTGCCACGAGCGGCAGATGGAAACTTTCTTCGAAGGCCATCATGGGATGCGTCTGGCAGCGGACTTGCCCGCCATGACGCCCCGCGATGCTCGCATCCCGATGCATGTTGACGCTGCACACCGCGAGCTGGATTGCAACGCTTGTCATTCGGGGCACCGATTTGACACCCAGTACGCTTCCGTTGACGCCTGCTTGACATGTCACAGTGACGAACACAGCCAATCGTTTCTGACGACCAGCCATCATGCGGCCTGGCAAAGTGAGCTGGCGGGGGACGCACCCACGGGCAGCGGCGTTTCCTGCGCCACATGTCACATGCCTCGCATGGAGGATGAAGACGGCAATGTCTGGGTCAATCACAACCAGAACGACAACCTTCGTCCCAATGAAAAGATGATTCGCGACGTGTGCATGCAGTGCCACGGACTGGCGTTCTCGATCGATGCGTTGGCGGATGAACAACTGATTGACAACTGTTTTGCGGACGCTCCATCCACTCACATCCAAAGCTTTGACATGGCGAAATCTCGCTTCGAAGAAAGACAACGCAAACGGGAGGCTCGTTCCAAGCAGAAGTGACTCATGCAAACAAATCGTCTCGTCGCGATTGTTGTCGAAGGTTCTCTTTCGACATTTTTCCGGCCGCTTCATTTCGGCTGTTTTTTCAAAGCACACCTAACCCTAGGACATGTTCATGTTATTCAGATTCAATCCCAGACTTTCCGTTTTTGGTTTGCTGTGTCTGTTCATCGCGACAGCAACTGGATGTGGTGGAGGTGCCAATGCATCCGCCACCCCATCGGAATCCTCGGAAGCCGGTATCCCGTACAAGAAGTTTGCGGATGCTGTGCACGCGGTGATGATGGCCGATCGGACCGTCTACGCATCCAAGGTCGTCACGCGTTTGAAAAAGCAAGAGGCGCCCGTCGAACCGAGTGAGTACTGGGAAGACGAAGAGCACACGATCCCATTGCCAGCGCAAATGTTTCGGATGGGATCGGAACTGGTGTTTGACAACCCCGAAGCCGGGTTCACGTATGCCTTGAAAAGCAAGTGGCCATTGAATGAACAAAACAAACCCAAGAGCGATCTCGAAGTCGCGGCTCTGGATTTTTTGGCTGAGAACCCAACCGAGAATTTTTACGGCGAAGAAGAGTTGGGCGGTGAGAAGTATTTCGTTGCGGCCTATTCAGACAAAGCCGTCGCGGAAGCGTGTTGGAGTTGCCACAACGATCACCCCAACCGTGGTGATGACTACCCTGAATTTGTGAAGGACGACGTCATGGGGGGCGTCATCGTTCGCGTGCCCATGAAGTGACCGAGGCTCGATGTGTTCAG
>NZ_JBICHO010000088.1:0-14502 GCF_043100905.1 Rhodopirellula sp. JB055
CCGTGCCTTTTCAGTCGACGAGGAACGGCTTTCAAAGTCATCCCAGTCGCGTTCCAAATCCGGGTTCCAAGCCACTTCGGCGAATGGAATCAAGCGCGGAAACGTTTGGGACGCATAGTTTTCCTCGCGGCCTTCCCACCACGGCATGCAAAACCCTATTAGCTTGTCGGTCGGTTCCACCTCAATGGGATTGGCATAGGTTGGGATGTCCGGGTTCACGTGTTTAAATCGAGTCAGCGACAATGTTTCATAGATGTGCTGAGGCGAGGTCATTGTGAAATTGGTTCGCGGGTAGTGGTCCACCAAGTACAACGGGTCCCAAGCCGCGTTGATGACACGGTGCCCATTTTGGAGCATTTCGTCGGCAGGGTAATTGATCGTTCGCCAATTGAGATGGATGACTTCTGGGTGGACCCGGTTGTCACCGCTGCCGGCTCGCGGTCCCTCCCACACCAAGGTTTCCTTGCCTTTGCTCTTTAAGTATGCGTGCAGTTTGTTGATCAGTTCACGCTGTAGGTCTTCCGGTACCCCGAACGCTTCGTCGCCGCCGATGTGAATGTATGGCGAGGAGGAAAAGACCGCCATCATTTCGTCGAGCAGTGTCTTGATGGCCCGGAGTGCGGTTTCTGATTTGGTCAACTCTGTTCCAGTCTTGCCAAACTCCTCTGGGTAGACTCGGCGGAGCAGTTCGGAGTGTCCCGGGACCTCCAGTTCAGGAATGATCGTGACACCACGTTCCACTGCGTAACGCTCGAGTTCTTGGAATTCGGAGAGCGAAATCAGGCCATCCCAAAGTTTCGGATACGCGGTGGACGGGAAAGCGATTCTCTGGTCGTCGGTCAGGTGCAACTGGACCGAGTCCACTTTGTAGAACCACAGCAAATCAATCGTTTCTTTCAGTAGCTCAACACTGTGCGGATTCCGCCCCATGTCGATCATGAAATTGCGATAGGAGAGCTTGGGAGCGTCCTCGATTTGCATGGGAGGAATGGTTTTCGAATCGCTTGTTCCAATCAATTGAAGCAGCGTCGCGGTGGCATGGGCCAATCCTTTGACGGTCGAAGCCTTCACCTGAATTTGATCGGACGTGACCGCAATTGAGTAGGTTTCGGGGGAGAGGTCCGCCGACTGACTGACGTGGATCAATGCGTCGTCGTCGTCCGATAGATGGACCTGATGTGTGCCACCTGTCATCCATTTCAGACGTTCTGCGAAGATGGCCAGATGGTTGCCCCACGCCGCGTTGTCAGTTCCTGCCGCAGAGGCGTCCGACTTGGCCGTCAGGACTTTGGGGAGCACCAATCCGGGCCCCGATTGCAAATCGAGTTTGGTGGGAGGAGGAACGAAAGAAAAGTCAGCTGCAGCAACAGTCGACGCCAACAACAAGAATGGCAAAAAATAACGAAGGATCACGGGCACAATGGTGGAGTCAGAGGATGTAGAAGCAAAGGTGCAAGTCGTTCGAGGCAAACTAGCTTATCAGCTCGAAAGAGCGCTAGCGTCGTTTTTTGGGGGCCGCCTCTCTTTGAAATTCCAACTGAATGTCATCCGTCGATTCGGTGACTTCCAGCTCGGAAGTGAAGCTTTCTTCGGCTGGAGGCGCGTCTTTGAGAGCCTGACTGATCGCGGCACCGACGGCACCCTTGTCACCACCCTTTATGAATGTCAATTGGGCCTTGGGAGCACGATCGGCGGTGATGCTGACTCGTAGGTCGAAGCTTCCCTTGCGAATTTGTGTCTCAGGAGAAATTGTGAATTTCCCATCGATGATGGGTGCCATGGCAGTTGGCGAATCAACATTCGCCTTGGGTACCAAACTGATTTTTCCTTTCTCGATGGGCGTTCCGTCCACTGTGGCGGTACCCGAAAGGCTGATCCCGGACGGACCACAAGCAACAAAGGTGCTGAGAATACACAGAAACAAGATCGAGGAAAGCGTACGGGATGCGGATGGCAAGCGTGACATGAGTTTGGTTCTGAAGAAGATGAATTGGCAGTGATGGAATGGAAAACGAGACCCGGCGTCCAACAATAGGACGCCGGGATGAAATGCCGTTGTCGGCCGATTCCCCCACGATCACGCGAGTGGGAACGTTGTTCAGTGGGACCGACCGGAACACGCACACGACGGCAGGATGGAACGAGGCGATTGTGGTCGCTCCGCAGAACCAACCTATGGTTCAAATGTGTTGACTTCGTGGCCTGCTTTGGTCAAGAAAGCCGTCAACACGTCTTGGGCGACCGAATAGGTGACGAATTTGGTCGAGCCATCCGTCATCACAAAATGCGATCCGCCGGGATGGTAGCTGAAGAAGAAGTGTTCGTCGTTGTCGGGTGAGTTTCCGAGACCGCCGGTTAGATCGTTGTCGTTCAGCAGACCCCCGTTGCCATCGGAATCAACAGGGAAACCGTAGTATGGAACGAACCCACCGCCCGCTTCGTCCGGCGAGTCATAGCACAGCACAGAGTGGCCCATGCCAAAGGGAGCACCCGTGAAAGTTGTCAACCAACCGCCCGATTGAACTGTGCCTGGTTTGGCGGGGAACAGCCCACGCTCGCCGATCAACAATGTGTTGCTGGTACCGTCGATGACAGACGCGAATCGGACTGGTCCGTAAGCGGAGCCTTGGCTGTGGAACATTCCGTCGGCGGAGTACTTGAATGCGGCGGGAAAACCGTTGAATCCAGACGCGTCGGTTCCGTGGTATTGGTTGGAGGATCGCCCGTAGTGCCCCGCGTTTCCAAAGTAGTTGGTGCCGGCACTGGTTGCGATCACGGAGCTACCAAAGCCAACATTGACCGGGGTCGACGACAGTGGATCGCTTGGGCAATTGAGCATAGGGACTTCCGTCAGAATGGCCTCTGCATCAAATGTCGGGCCATAGATTTCCAAGTCGTTGGAATCCAATGCCGATTGTTCCAGGTAGGGAAGCACGCCTCGGATCCAAGTGCGTCCCACACCAACAAAGTCACTGTTGTCGGCCGAAGCGGGGAATTGCTTATAAGTGCTCTCGTAGTTGTGGCAGGCGAGTGCCAACTGCCGCATGTTGTTGCTGCACTGCATACGACGAGCCGCCTCACGGGCTGATTGAACAGCCGGTAGAAGGAGGCCAACAAGGACACCGATGATGGCAATGACGACGAGGAGTTCGACGAGTGTGAAACCACTGCGTCTTGGCAATTCGGTGTTCTGCTGATTGTTCACTGATTATTCCCTTCGGTAAGACAAAAGATGAAGCGCGCGGAGAAAACTTGACCGCGTCGCACAAAGCAGGAAAAGTGCTTTCGAGATACCGCAGGTAGCAACGCTTGGGCCGCAACAAGGAATTTTTTCTTGAGCTAAAAACCTATAGAGAAAGCCCGTTTCGCAGCGTGACTTTGGCCCCCGTAACCACTTGCTAGAGAAAGCTACTTTCCCGGCCACTCATCACCTGACAAAGTCTATATTTGCAAGAAGGTTTCGAAGGGTGTGCCTTGCTTGCCCAGAGTCAAAAGTATGTTGATTTTGTTGCAGGGCGACTGCTCAAAAACGATGCACGGATGCGTAAAACGAACGCAATGTTGCCTGCCGGTTCGAGGCGTGGGGGGTGACAAACTGGTCCCGTCTGAAGAGCCGAGAGCAACAACATGGTGTGGACGCGGTGGCTTCTCAAGGCGTTTAAGCACGCTGCCTGATTTGCATTTTTCGTGAGGTACAGTTTTTTGAAGTTTCCAACGATTCGAACAATGACCATGGCGGACTGCGAGGCTGTTCTGGAATTGAACCGGGCGGTGGTGGAGGTCACCAGTCCGATGGATGCGGAACGATTTCGCGAACTTTATCAATTCAGCTCAATCCGCCTGAGTGTGGTGTTGGAAGAGAAGGTTGTCGGTTTCGTGCTGGCGATGGAAGAAGGCTGTGGTTACGACAACGGGAACTACGCTTGGTTCGAAGAACGCCTTCGGAAGTTTTTGTATATCGACCGAGTCGTGGTGTCCGGTGAATGCCGCGGCCATGGTGCCGGGCGTTCACTCTATGCCCATCTGTTCGCAGAAGCAGAGCGGCTCGGTTTGTTGAGCGTCTGTGCGGAGATGGACAGGGAACCTCCCAACGAAGCGTCCCTTCGATTCCATCAAGAAATGGGGTTTGTGCCGATTGGGACACGAGTTTTGGAAAGCGGAAAAACAGTCTCGATGCAGCTTTGTTCCCTCGACCGGGACCGCGAAGAAGATTCGCGGACGGTTGTTGTTTGAGAACCCCTGGGGCGATCACGATCGGAATCTCAACGGTCAATCAGAGGCAATGTTCTCTGTTGAGCGGCGCTTTGAATCGCGGTTTCGATGATCTGCTGGCCGATTCGTGCGATGGTCGGTGAGAGGGGACCTTCCACCGGCAGGCCTCCGTTCAGACGCGAAATTGTGTACTCGATTCCGTTGGTTTCGCCCGTTGGCAGGTCGTTGACCGGGTGGTCATAGCCCTCGGGGCGAGCATCGGTTTGGACCCGCAACGTTTCTGCATAGTCTTCGCTGGAAATCGTGCCGTGAGTTCCGCGGATCACGTAGCCACATTTGGGTTGGGGTTGGTGCACCCAGGGATCAGTGAAGGTGCCCCAACGTGTTTCGAACTTCGACATCCCATCGGCGTATCTCGCGATCGTGATGCTGTGCTCGTCGACTTCCAGGCCGGCAGTTCCGGTCGTCACGCAGGTCACATCGATTGGTTTCTTGCCGCCGTTGAACCAAGTTCCCATGGTCACGCCGTAACCCAGATAATCCCGTAGCGATCCGCCACCAGAATCGAGCTTGTACCACCAACTGCGTTGCTTCTCTTCTGCCGTCGGTTCAAACTCGACTTTGCCTGCGCCGTGATAGAGTGGGCCTCGATTTCCACCGTAGTGGTGCACTTCGATGACGTCGCCGATGATGCCTTCGTTGATCAAACACCACGCCGTGTAGTGGGCACGGTCCCAGCGAGCGGGCCAGTTGATGACCAATTGCTTTCCGGTCGGACGCATTGCCTCGATCATGCGATCCGCGTCGGCCAAGGACGCTGCGAAAGGTTTTTCGACCAACAAATGGACATTGAGAGGAGCAAGACGCTCAACCCATTCCGCATGCTCTCCGGTGGGCGGGCAGAGGATCACGAGATCAGGTTGTGTGGCTCGGACGCACTCGATTTCGTCGGTGAAAACATTCTCCGAAGGAACGTTCAACGCATCGATCGCGGCTTGCATCGACTCGCGATTGGAATCGCAAATTCCAACCAATGCACCGTCGGTGTGTTCGGTGACTTGCCGCAGCAAGTCGCCCATGTGCATGTGAGAAAAATTGATTCCTGCGATCCGCCAAGGTTTCATCATCGTTCACTTATGTCCTGCATCCCATCGGAAAACCGACCTGTTCTTTTGGTCTTTGCGTGCCGAGTGTAACGAACGAAGTCGTGTCCGGCACACCCGAGAAGTCGACCGGACCAGGTGTGGTGAGGACGGACACCGACGTTCGGGCGGGCAATTAAGCCGGGCAGCCACTGCGTCCAAGTGCGCCAGCGACAAACTTTTCCATCGCACTGTGAAGTGGCGTGTCAAAGTTCACGGGCTCGCCCGAAACCGGATGGAAGAACCCCAGAGTGCTGGCGTGCAGCGCCATGCGTTTGCGATGCCAACGCGCGTGGGTGGCTTCTTTGGGTTTGTATCGCGGGTCGCCGAGGACGGGATGACCCGCGTTGGCGAATTGCACTCGAACTTGGTTGCGTTTGCTCGTTTCCAATTGCGCTTCGATCAGCGTGGTGTCTTCTCCATGGCTGGATTCGCGTTCCATCAATCGTCGGACGACCTTGTAGTGGGTGATCGCTTGATCGGTGTCTTTGCCCGGCCGGGTTTCGTAGCGATCCAAGTTGCTTCCGGTGGCCAAGTGCGATTCGAAGGTGCCCTCATCTTCGGCGACATTTCCCGCGACAATCGCATGGAACACGCGAATCGGGCGACGGTCCTTGAATTGTTCGATCAGCAACTCGGCGATGGGTTCGTGTTTGGCGAATACCAACAAACCCGACGTTTCGCGGTCCAGGCGATGGACGACAAAGGCCTCCTTCCTCGCTTTGGAGTGGCTCAGGTAAATCGAAACGCGATCGACCAAACTGTTGGGTTCCCCGCGATCGGTCGGAACGGTCAATGTCCCCGCCGATTTATTGACGACGATGATGTGGTCGTCTTCAAAAACAATCTCGAACGTGCGATCGTCCCACTGGCGTTTCTTCTCACGATAACGCTGGTGCTTGTCGTATCGGATGGAGACCAAATCACCGGTTTTGACCGTGGTGCCGACGCTTTTGCAGGGCGAATCATTGATCATGACGCAGCCGTGATCGATCATTCCGCGAGCCTGGCTGCGGGAGGTTTCGGTCAGTTCTCGGACAATAATATCGACACGACCCTCGTTGGTTTCATCAACGGTGGTCGAAACGCTAGTCAGCGGCATGAATGGATTTCAATGGAAGGGCGAACGGTGTAAGAAGCTTGAAAAGAGCGACCGACTCAGGCGGTCGCGTGCTTCTGCTCGCACATTCTATTTCAGATCCGCGAAAAATTGGATGGCCTGATTGGGTAAGATTGCATCGCTTTCAATCTCGATGTCCTTCCCGATGACCTTGCCAGACACGTTCTCGATCGTGAAAGACCTTGTTTCGCCGGGCAATAGCCCTTTCAGCGTTTGTTCGGAACGTTTGCCTCGGAGTGCAAAAAAGGCATCGCGATAGATCGGTGCGACGCCATCGTTGGTGACTTGCAGTTCGACTGTGGAACCCTGGTTGGTTTTGGACACCGTTGCCTGGGTGACTCGGAAGCGATAACCCATCGCCACTCCAGCCTCACGGATTCGTTCGATCGGTTGATAGGTGGGTTGATCGTTCCCGATCATGAAGGTGATGTGGAAGTCGCGACAGGATTGTTCCACTGAGATTCCGTGGGGACCTGTTGGGGCCAAAGCCAGCTTTTGGTCGCGGCGATTGTAGTAGCTGAACTCGCCGCCGCCGACGGTTCGGTGCCATCGGTCTCGGCCCATTGCCCGCCAGTTCTTTGCGTTCCATTTGGAATGAGATTTGGAAAGAAACGAATCGTCGAACAAACCGAACTGAAGAGCCAGCAAGGAATCGTCACCAGCGATGGGAGTGAACTCGTCGTCAGCCGCATCGATGCTGATCATCCAGGGAAGTGAGTTAAACTGCTGGTCGAGATGTCGCAAGAATTTGGATTGAAATTCCATGGATGGAAATGTTTGGCCAAGTTTCATTGGGCCGTCGTAGATGTGATATTCCGACCACAGTCCAAAGCCGGTTTGAAGGAACGCGATTCGCGGATCGGCATCGTATCGTTTGGCGAACTCGGTGTAGAAATCCAGTGTGAATCGTTGCAACTCGGGGCTCGACCAGTCGCAGAAATGGGTTCGCTTGCCCTCACTCTTGGCGACTGTTTCGTGGTAGCCCTGAGCTTCGCGAATGAACGCGGGGACAGTGGTCGTTTTGCCAGGGTAGACAAATCGAAATCGCAGCACGGCTTGGTGTGATCGAGAGGCGATGTCATCGAGAATTTGCTCAACCTTCGTGAAGTCCCATCGGTTGGGACCGATCGCGACTTCGTCGTAACCGCAATATCGAAACTCCATCGAAATCGCATCGGTGGCAACGTCTTCGTGGTCATGCCAAAGAACGACGCCTGTCATCGGTTGAATATCGTTGGCATCGGATGTCAGTGGCAACGGAACCGCCGGTCCTTGTCCCAACGCCGAGTGGGCGGACAAAGCGTTGAAGCTGAGCCAGCACACAACCAACAAGCAACGAAGCAGACGCACGGGGAGGATCGAGTGTGAATCGATGGGTTGGGCTTTGGTCATGGAGGGCGATGGGCAAACAGGATTTTGAATCATTCGAAGTCAGACGGTTCAGGTTTGATTTGGGCGATGATTTGGCGGGCCTTGTCGGCATCGCGCTCGAACGTTTTGACTTGCACCCAACCTGGTGCTTCGGCAGCGAAACCGGCGGTGAAGCCTCCCACTGCCACCGCACGAATGCCGGCGTCGGCAAGGATGTTGACCAAGACCGCGGCGGCCGGTTCGGTGGGGCGTTCAGCCACGGTGACCAGCGTTGCGTCGTCGTCTTCAGCGGGCGACGTGCCGCCCGGCGAATGAGGGCCTTCTGGTGGGATGGATTGAGTCATCGATTTGGTTTGGCGTGGGGGAGTGGACGATGAAAAATTGGCGAAGACCGAACCGCGAAGACGGTGTCTCTGTGATGCGACGGCGTGTTGTCGTTGCCAGTGCGGGTCCTGAGGATACTCGATCCAGTTGGCCAAAGTCGTATTGATTGCCGGTGTATATTGAGCGATTCGCCTGGTTGGCATTTGCGTTTGAGTGGATGGTTTCCCATCGGATGACGCGACCAAAAACAAGGGAGTGAAAAGAGGCTGAGTCGCTTTTGACGACAGGATGGCTGGTGGTCGGAACTGGCAGGTGCACGATACAATTCAAGGATGAGCAATGAATCGACCATCATCCTGGCTGGCACTGATAACGACATCCCGTCGCCCCCTCCTCACGGGTTGAAGCGATACACGGGACTGCGAGAAATGGCGCGTGGAGCGACAGCGGTTTTGCAGGCTGGAGTCGATTCGGTGATCGGCCGGACGGTGGCCATCAAGAAGCTGCTTCCGGAAATTCGAACCGATCGATACGAGCGACGTCGTTTGTTGCGGGAGGCTCGTGTCACGGCCCAATTGCAGCACCCCAACACCGTTCCGGTTTATGAGATCGGCGATGACGATATCGAAGGCGTGTACTTCACGATGAAGCGGATCTCGGGAGAGAACCTGTTCGAATCGTTGAAACGAATTGCTCGCAAAGATGAACACGCGGTCGCCGCCTTTCCTTTGCAACGACGTTTGGAAATTGTCGCCGACGCTTGCCAGGCACTCGCCTACGCTCACGCTCGCGGGGTGATCCATCGCGATGTTAAACCCGAAAACATTTGGGTTGGAAACTTTGGCGAGGTCATCTTGTTGGATTGGGGAGTCGCGAAAGTTTGGGGGCATGCGGATGACGCTCAGACGTTGCATCGCCAGCAAATGCAGCCAGGGCACGAAACCAAGACGGAAACACAACTTCAGACCTTGACCGGTGGCGGCCAGCGTCCTGGCACGCCGTTGTACATGTCGCCAGAACAGGTCAACGGGAATCGTGGCATCGATGAGCGAACCGACATCTTCAGTGCGGGCGTGGTGCTGTACGAGTCGCTGGCAATTCGGGAGCCTTTCCGTGGGAGAACGATTGATGAAACGTTTGACAATATCAAGCATGCGGATGTCCCGCCGCCGAGTGAGAAGTCGCCGCAGTATGGAATTCCAAAGGAAGTCGATGCGGTCGTGATGAAAGCGATCGCGAAACGTCCTGCGGATCGCTATCAATCGATGCGCGAGCTGATCGCGGATATCCGAGCGTTGGCCATCACGGTGTCGTGAACGGTCCCTATTATGCACCCTACGGCAAAGCCCCGGTGCACTATCCGGTCGATGATCCTGAGCGGACGGGAGTCACGCCAGATCAGACGGAATTGATTGTTGTGGAAGGCGACAGCGCGGCGAAATCCGTCAATCAAGTCCGTGACACGACGCGGCAATCCATCCTTGCTTTGCAAGGCAAACCGATGAACGTCGCGAAGTCCAGCCGCTCGGTTGTTCTGCGGAATGAGGTGCTGACTCGGTTCGCTGCCACGCTGCTTGATCACCGGGTCCGCGCGGGCGAAGATTGGGGCGC
Organism: Rhodopirellula sp. JB055; assembly: GCF_043100905.1. Taxonomy (NCBI): domain Bacteria; kingdom Pseudomonadati; phylum Planctomycetota; class Planctomycetia; order Pirellulales; family Pirellulaceae; genus Rhodopirellula; species Rhodopirellula sp. JB055. The sequence goes on from NZ_JBICHO010000088.1 coordinate 9,781, forward strand.
TGCGTTGAGTTCGGCGGAGACCTGCCGCTACGCTCGGTTGGTGGTGTTGATGGATCCTGACGCAGACGGGATTCATTGTGGCGTCCTGGTGTTGGGGTTTTTGCTCCGCTTTGCGCCGCGGTTGTTCGACCAGCATCGAATTTGGGTGGTGCGTCCGCCGATGTTTCTATTCCGGATCCGCGGAGTCAAGACAGTGGACTCGGGCGTTCAGGAACGAACGCTGGTGGCATCCAACCCCGATCATGCGCAACGGATGGAGGCGAAGTTGGCGGAAGCGGGCGTGTCGAATTACGAACGATTTCGGCACCGAGGTTTGGGCAGCATTCCACCGGAGGTTCTGCGGACATGTTGCGTGCAACCTAACACGCGCGCGGCTGATGAAATGAGCCGAGAAGAGGCTTCCGCGGCGGTGCGTCTATTCAGCGGTGGCTGAAGCATCGTCGGTTGCCGTTCCATCCAGTTTATCGAACGCTTTCGTACGAAGCAGTTTGAGTTTCTGTCCTGCTTCGTCCAACGTCTTCGTTGGCAAGCGATCATTGTGGAACATGTTCGGTAGCTCGATCCATTCCTTGTGTTTCAGCGATACCGCATCGTGCAACGTCCGTCCGTTTTTTCGTGGCACAATGCGGTCGGGCGTGCCGTGAATTTGGACCAACACACCCTCGTAGTCTTGAAGGGCTTGCACACTGTCGTACTGGTTCGTCATCAACCAGCGAACCGGCAAGAAAAAGAAACGGTCGGCTCCAACGCTGGCCGCACTGTCGAAGGTTCGGTCGAGCAGCAAGGCCTCGATCGAGTCGCCTCGTTCGTGCAGCGCCGAAACCAATCCACAAGCGACACCGCCTCCGAGCGACCGACCATAGACGATGATGTTGGGCACGGGAGTGCCGGTGGTTTCCGAGAGTGCGTCGATGGCACTGACGGCGTCTTCAATCGTGCTCGTTTCAGTGGGCGTGAACTCGTCGCGTTGAAAGCCTCGGTATTCGGCGGTCAGAACGGTCGCGTTCCAACTGTCCGACAATCGGCGAGTCCAGCCATCCATTTCGTCAGCGTGGATGCCGTTGCCGTGCAAGAACAGGATCACGTCTTCAGCATCTTCGCGGATCAGCAATCGGCTTTGGAGATCCGAACCATCGACCGCCGGGTAAGTGATCGTTTCCACGACGCCAGGGGTGGGATGGTCCACGGCAAAACGATTGGGATCCATCAGCACGCTGGTGTCGAAGTAGGCACCCGGAAACAGCAGGCGAGTTTCCATGACGACCATTCCCACACAAATGATTGCGTACAGGACGGCCAGCAGAGCAGATGTTCGCAGGATGCGGCGGCGGACCGAGGCCTTGGGTTTGCCGGTTTGTTCCGCGACTTGCGTGTTCGCTTCGCCGCTTTCGCGGTCGGCCAGGCTTACTTGTTTGGCAAGATACGCTTGTTTCGATTGTGCGGCTGATTCGTCTTGCATGGTGGGCTTAGCGACGTGGCGGTGACGGCATTCAAACAGACCAACACGAACCGCGTGCTAGGTTTGATTGGACTATCGTTCAGCATCGTGGGATGCGCTTCCAGCTTGTGAGTCACGCATTCAGACTCAGGCGAATGACAGGCTGGAAGCCCATCCCACTTTTGAATTGTCGCTGGTCAGACACTTGTGTGTCCAGGACGCCACGTTCGAATCATTCGCCATCGAAAACTCACGCCATGTGGATTCGCCGAACCTTTTCACGACTCGAGAGCAACGAGAGTGCGATCTCGCGAATTCGTTGCGGTCGGATTGTGATGCGCGATGGAGCACTGGAACGGATTGAGCAACATGGCATGCGCAGTCCCGTCTCGGTGGCTCAGGTCTGGTGGCAAGCCAAATTCGCGGCGCTCGAAGGAGACGTTTGTTGTCTCGACTACCACGTGCCGCGAGGGATGCGGGCGTTCATGACGCTGGACTACGTTCGCAGCGGTAATGCGACCGGGTACGCCACAGCGATCGGAGCGTTTCAGGTGCTCGAAGAAATCGCGCGGTTGCGGAAGGCCCACGCAATTGTGGCTCACGTCAGCAACGCACGCATCACGGACCGACATCTGAAACGAGCCGGTTGGGAGAGGCATCTGTTGGACTGGCCCGGTCGACACTTCATTCGGCGGATGCAGCCGAACGTGTCTCTCTCAGCTTAAATGGCTGGGTTGGGAAAGCACTCGTCCGATGGTCAAAGCCCGGGTGGGCTTTTCATCGCTTGATGATGACAGCGAAGTTCAACGGAAACCTCGCTGTTTCAAACCCTTGGGTGCCCTAGAGCACGCCACCGTGAGTACGGATGGGGGTCATGTGCGAAGGCGAATCCAGGAACCAAAAGCGTTCCCATTCGCCGACCAATGATCGCAGGTCTTCCGAGGTGTACAACAATTGTTGAACGCGGCGTTCAGGGCGACTGGAGTAGATCGGCACAAAGCAGCCAACGGAGGTTGCCAAGCCGGCCATCAGAACACACCCCAGAACCAAACGGCTCATGACGGATCGTTTGCCATGACGGGCTGCGGAATTCGTTTTCGCGGTCGCTTGCGAGCTATTCATCGTCAGTTCCTCCGTGAACTTGTCGGTGCGTTCTATTGCCAACTGCCCGAAGGGCTGTTGGGGGGGCTGTTTGGCGGACGGTTCGAGTCGTCGGTTTCGTTCGGATGCTCGGCAGAACCGGAGTTCGGCACATGGTCCACTGGCATGACCCAAGTGTCAGGCAGGTTGTCACTGGACAGTTGCCGGACGCGTTGTTCCATCACCTTGCCGGGTTTGAACGTGACGACGTACTTTTCGGGCACGTCGACTTGTTGTCCCGTCTTTGGATTGCGTGCTTTTCGAGCAGCTCGCGGTTTGACCTCGAACACGCCGAAATTCCTCAGTTCAATGCGGCCTTCCCGCACCAAGGTTTCGACGATCGAATCAAACGTCCGCTGCACGACCTCTTTGGTTTCCTGCTGAGTCAGCCCGAGTTCCTCGGAAATGACGCGCACGATTTCTTTTTTTGTCACCCCGGCTGGCTCCGCAAACCATTGTGAATGATGGACTTACAAAGGCAGCTTAGGTTTCAAGTCGGGACCGGTCAAGCCGCCGAAGCGAACGAGGTGCGGTCCATGTAGAACCGTATCGACCGTCATAACCGTTACACTTCAATCAAACCGACTTTTCTTTCCGGCGAATCTCGATTTCGTCGAAATGGTACAGTTTGCCTTTTCCGGCCCCCGGGCAGGACTGGCAGGTTTCCTCCCAATCCGTGGGGTCGGCGAGCGTGCTGTCCCAAAACGGCCAGGTTCGGCACTGAATTGGGCGAGCGTTGTAAACCATACATCGTCGCGACTTGGGGTCCAGGAAAATGCAGTCGCCGTCGGGGTATTCGATCAAGCTGATTTGTTTTCCGACCCGACGCAGAAATTTGTCTTCAAAAGCGTCTCGGTCGAGCTTCATTTCCTGGGCCAACGCCTCAATTTCGTGCTCGTCGACGAATACATAACCGGGTTCACCGCTGCAGCACTCGCCGCACTGAGTGCATTCGAAACGCAATCCATCGGCGTACCAGGGAGCGGACTTGGTTTGGGGGCGCGGTTGAGCGGGACGTTTGGCCACGGCGATCGAGTGCGGGTGAAATGAAGTGGAAAGCAAAGACAGAGCTTAACCGGTGCACGGGCGATTCGTCGAGTTTGTCTGGCGGTGTCCAATGGCGAGCGTACACGCACATGCGTAAACTCACCTGTGTCGCTGCGTCGACGCTCTGATTGGTTTCTGGCGACGCACGACCAAGGAATTGCGTGTCGATCTTTCCACAAACCCTTTCGCACAGCATGGATGACAGCAACTTGGCGGTTCGTTTTGTCTGACGCTTTGACTCTCGATCATTTGTGTGTGTCGGCTGGCAATCGCACGTTGCTGCAAGACGCTCATCTGGCGTTCCCGGATGGCAAGATCACGGTGTTGGTCGGTGGAAGTGGAGCCGGAAAGAGCGTCCTGCTTCGAGTTCTCGCGGGGATACTGCCCCGACACGGCGACGCGATTCAGTGGAGTGGCGACATCCATTGGCGTGGCGAGTCGGTTGAATCGGAAACGATGCCGCGAACGGGGATCGTTTTTCAACAATTCGCCTTGTTCGACGAGCTCTCGCCAACCGCGAACGTTCAATTCGCGATCGATCATCGTGCGGATCTTGGCGATACCCCGCAGCACAGTGCATCGGATTGGTTGGAGTTTCTGGGCGTTCCCGCGTCGACTCCTGTTGCAGCGCTCAGTGGCGGTCAAAAGCAACGTTTGGCGATCGCTCGCACCTTGGCGTCCGCCCCGGAAATCATTCTCTACGACGAACCGACCTCGGGGTTGGATTCAGCGACGGGAAAACGCGTTGCAGATCTAATTCGCGAAACACAAAGTCGGTTTGGCCGTACCAGCATCGTGGTGACGCACGATTACGAAACGTTGTTGCCGATCGCCGATGAAGTTCTGTTGTTCGATTCGGCTGGGAAAACGATCCGCCGAGTTGAGCCGTCTCAGTGGGACCATGTGGCCGAGCAAATGGAATCGGTGGCGCTCTCGCCGTCGCAGCTCAACGAAGCGGGGGCCGAACAAACGTCGAGTCCACGGAAGGTTGTCCAACGCGGCGCGGAACGGTTTCTCGATTCGACGGGACGCAGCCTCGTCGCGGCCGCGAGGCTTCCCTGGGACGCCCGACCCGTGGTGCCCAGCGTGAAGTGGGC